>NZ_BAABIZ010000019.1:0-25586 GCF_039543045.1 Bartonella jaculi | reverse complement strand
CAGCCTGTGGAGAGGAAGGCTCTGGCCAATGTCTTGTGACTTTGGTGAAACCAGCCTCGAAGAAGCAGGAAATCAACAGTAGATGTAATCAGAAATGAGAATATTTACGTAAGTTTGATAGAACGGTTTATAGTGATGGCCGCGTTTATGAAAATGCAATTATTTGTGATAATGCCACTGTTTGTGGTCATGTTTATGGAAATGCTCATGTATGTGGATATGCTCGCGTTTATATGAATGCGCATGTTTATGATAATGCTCATATTTCCTATCAAGCTTGGGTTTATCATCGTGCAAAAGTTTATGGGAATGCAAAATTATCCGGTAGCGCACGTATTCATAGCAATGCCGAGGTTTATGATCATGCTGCTGTTAGTGGTGCTTCTAAAATTTATGGCAAGGTTTATGGGAATGCTCGCGTGGGGGCGCCTAATTTGTAAAGAGAAAAAAGTCGCATCATAAAAATGCGGCTTCATTGCGAGAAGTAAATACTGAAGAAGAATTTTTAAAATATTAATTTATATAATAATGAATTATAAGAGCAAAAAGACAGAGAACATTTGCTAATAAACTAGCACCTATTAATATGCTATAATTTTTGATTTTTTTTAAAAATCTTTCTGTGTTTTCATCTATATTCGATTTTACAGTAGATATTTTAGATAATGAGATTTCATATAATCTCATTTGTTCGGAAATAGAATTCAAGTTTTTATTGATTTCTTCGCTGATTTCTTTGTTTATATATCTGGCCGCTTCAGTTATTAATTTTCCAGCTGTTTTTTTTTCCTCCTCTACCATAGCATTACGCGCAGTTAAAATGTAATTGATCATTTGATTTTGATTTTCGTGAAGTGTTTTTAAAGCTGAATCCAACATTATATCAGATAGAAAAACAGTCATGAGAATTGGATCATTTGGTGGAATAAGTTGATTAAATTCTTTAGTTATTTTTTGCCGAATGGCATCAATATCAACGGACATTTTATATTCCTGGAATATTATCTATTTGGTTAAATAACATGCTTTTGACGCGTGCTAATCGGCTTTTAGCCATAATACTAAATTCGTTTGAATTTGTAATTTCGTTAAAGGTTAAATTTTTATCAAGCATAGTTTTGATATCTTCACCAAAAGTGCTAGATGTTTGTTGTGGAATTGTAACAATAGCTGAAATTCTTTCTTTAGTTTCTTCAAATATTTTCATTTCTTCGAAGTTTTTTCCATTAGCTATAATAGGTCCAAAGAATTCATTCTTCCAAACGACGATATTTGCCGTTTGTGGAATTTGGGTACATATAGAAAATAATCCAGACAGTGTATCGGCTAGCGCTTGTCCACCAGTGATAATTGTATGAATAATTACATTCTTTTTAGCCGTGGCCAACAGATCAAAAGCTTCATTTTCTTTTAAATAATAGGCTAGGGGTAAAAATGTTGTGGCTCCATTATCAATAACATATTGGCAATTAGAATTAAGTAATTCTTCCATAAGAATATCAAAATTACGTGGAATAATTATACTTTGCTCGAGAAGTTTTAAATGCTTTACATTAAAATTTTTATAGTTAGCAAAGGTTTGATTAACAGGATCAGTGTCTATACCTTTCACGTCTATTTTATTTTCTAGTAAATATTGCATCACAAGACTAGCTACAAAGGATTTTCCTACTCCTCCTTTACCTTGTAAGGTCATGTGAATGTTTGTCATATCATATCCTCTAATTTTTTGTTTGTATCGTGTATAAACGTACGTGATTTTTGTTGTGTTGTAATAGGCTTAGCAGAAGTAGGCTCTTTGGATTGAGTTTTTACTGATAAAGCTGGTGGAGTTATCTCAACATTCTTTTTAAAGTATTTTCGCACATATGATGCCAAGGCGTCATATGAAATATTTAAATTTGGATTTCTTCTTAAAATTTCTTTTAAGGAATACCCCTCTTCAATAGATTTTAAAATTAAATCTTTGTTGGCTAGAAAGACTATTCGCATTTTCCCCCATTTTGTTTTTTGTTTCATTAACTTACCAAATATTTAAAAATTTTTACAAAACTTATCAAATTTTTACAAAACTTTGATATTATTGTCAATTAAAGAAATTTTTTGTAGAAAATTGATAATATTTTATTTTTTGAAAATGGCAAGATGTGTAATGTAGCGCTACGCAACTAACATTACTCAACTTATTCGCATAAATGCTCAACATATCTTGCTCTACGAGGTTTGATTGCTACCGCAATTTAGGAAGGTAAAAATGACACGGCCAAGAAAATTTAGACTGAGTGTTTGGTGTACTTTTGAGGAAAAAGAAACCATAGAAGAAAATGCAAGACAAACAGGTTTATCTATTTCCACTTATTTGCGTACTGTTGGACAGCTTGAACCCGTAAAAACTCATATAGATTATGATGTAGTTAAAGATCTTACTAAGTTGCAAGGAGATTTAGGAAGAGTGGCGGGTTTATTAAAATTATGGTTGGTTACAAATAACGGAAAAGGTGGAGTACCAAGTGATATAAATCAAATGATGATTTCATTTCGTGAACTTCAAAAACAAATCTTTGAAAAAGTATCTACTTTATGATTGCTAAACGTGTTGAAAGAAAAAAAACAACATCAAATATGGCGAGACTAGCTCGCTACATCATGGATTTAGATGGTGGTACTTTACCAAGAGACTGGAAACTCACGTCTGATTACATACTTGATGATAATATACAAAATAGCAAAAAAGTAGCATCCGTAAGAGTTACAAATTGTCATACAGATGATCCAGTTATGGCAACAGAATTCATTTTAAAAACTCAAGAGCAAAATAAAAAATCAAAGTCTGATAAGACATATCATTTAGTTTTATCTTTTCCAGATGGAGAAATTCCAGAGAAACACACACTTTATGAAATTGAAGATAAATTTTGTTCTGCATTAGGTTACGAAAATCATCAACGTATCTCAGCTATCCATAAAGATACAGATAATCTACACATTCATATTGCGATCAATAAAATTAATCCTGACAGTTTTCGTAATTACGAACCTTTTTTTGACAAACGTACACTTATGAAAACCTGTCAAAAAATTGAACAAGAATATAATTTAATCAAGACACCACATGGATTTGAATGTGACATTGAAAATATACAATATCCAAAGATAAAAGATTTTGAATATAGGACTGGAGTTGAATCTCTTTCAACTTATGTTGGAAAGATAGCTAAGGAACTTAATTATACAAATTGGTTAGCATTGCACAAAAGTTTTGCCGATCATGGTCTCGTTATAAAAAAACGGGGGAGTGGATTAGTCATAGGAGCTCCTGATATTGATCTATGGGTTAAAGCTAGCAGTTGTAATAGAACATTATCTTTACGAGCTCTTGAAAAGAAACTTGGTCCTTATGAAGATTTTAAACCAATTATACAAAAGCAATATGTACCAACTTTACATGGAAAAAATAGTAAGACTAAGACACGTTTGTACTCTCGATATGAAGAACAAAAAAATGCAAGCAATTTAGAAAGACGAAGGGAATATCAAATATTACGGACGCAAAAAGCTATTTTTTATAATCAATTGTTTATTTGGTACAAACAACAAAGTTATTTATTAAGATTTATGCCTAAAAGCTCACGAGCTGGACTGCGAAATACGTTAAAATTACAAAAATCATTACGCCAACAAGAATTAAGAAAAAAGCAAGCGATAGCTAAGAGAAAATTAGCAGAAACTAGATTTCCAAATTGGTTTGATTGGTTACATCAACAAGCAAATATTGGTGATAAAGATGCTATTGATGTTTTGCATTCAATGAATGAACGTCGCGCTGTTTTGTCTGATAATTTGTTAACTGCTAAAACAGCCAGAAAAACAGGTATACTTTTACAAAGAAATTTAAAACCTTCTTTTTTGAAGAATGGAAATATTTTGTATAAAAGCATTGATGGTGGAACTATTATTGATACTGGTGAAAAAATTCATGCACAAAAATTTACTACGGGATCTGCTTATCTTGCTTTAAGTCTTGCTATTGAAAAATTTAAAGATCAGCCGCTTGTATTAAATGGTACAGAAGAATTTAAAAAAGAAGTTGCTCAATTGGCCGGTATTCACAATATGAATGTTAACTTTGATGATCCTATTTTAAACACTTTAAAGAATGAAGTGAAGCAACACAACAGAGATAACATTGATAATTCACTTCAAGAGTGGATAGAAGAGCGAAATAAATATACAGGAAATCTACCTCATGTTGTATGGAACGGTGAAGAATCCGTATTTAATTATGTGGGACGTAGAAAAATTAGAGAAAAGAATTTCCTTCTTTTTGAAGAAAATCAGAGAATTTTTGTCAAGGAAACTACAAAGAGAGGTTTTATTCAAGCTGGGTATTGGAAAAAAGGCACAAAAGTCAAGATTACAAAAAATAGTGTTAAAAATATTTCAGATAAAGAAAGAGAGACTTAAGGTGTGCTTTTTTAGTCTAAAATTATATTTTTTTTGATTTTGGACAATTATTTTATGGATAAGTCAAAATTGTTTTCTTCACATTGAAAAAAAAAAGTTTCATAAGAAAGTTAATTTATCTTTAAAGAGAGCTGTTTAGTTTTATAATCTAAGGGGGGACTGTGAAGAAAAGCAAAGATTCTATAAAGGACAAACCCTCTAATCCATATATTATAGCGCGTAGAGAATGGATGGAAAGGTATGGGGACTATATTAAGTCCGCTAATAATTGGCGCTTAGCAACCTTTGGAATGATTATTATTACTGCAATGTCAGTAGGAGCATTCATTTGGAAATCAAATGAAGAAACTATTATTCCTTATATAGTGCAAACCAATTCGGTCGGTGAGGTAACGCATTTATCAAAGGCAAATGTTGCTACTAAACCAAATGCGACCCATATTCGGGCGGCGTTACGTAATTGGATTATTGGGGCACGTACTGTTTATGTTGATATGAGAGCAGAAGAAGATCTCATAAACCAGACATATTCAATGACCTTACCTCAATCACCAGCATATGCCATGCTTGTTGAATATCATAAACAAAATGATCCTTATTCACGTGCTGCAATGGAGACAGTGGAAGTTCAAGTTAATGCAATTGTTCCTGTTTCCGATGATACTTGGCAAATTGAATGGACTGAAAAGAAAAGAGCACGGTCAGGTGCTATTATTGATACTAAACTTTGGCAAGCTACCGCTACAGTTATTTTAGCAATACCAAAAACTGAAAAGCAAATAATGGTAAATCCTATTGGGTTATATGTTAAACAATTTGCATGGACGCCAAGACTTTAAAATCAATCATAGTAAATGCGTAAAGCGGGAATTTTATGTTAAAAAAAATTATTTTTATAAGTACAGTTATTTTTGCAACATCAAAAGCTCTGGCGACAGATGTATCACACGACATTAATTTTGTTTCTCCTCAAAGAGTAATGCTTACTGATAAGGAAGCATGGGGAATTAAATTGGCAAATCAATGGAAGAATAATCCAAAAAGGCCTATATATTCTGGTGACGGCAGTATTAAATATCTTTATGGGGCTACTTTGCCTACATTGGTGTGTACACCATTAGAGGTTTGCACAATTCAGTTGCAAGTAGGTGAGACTATAAATTCTCTTCATGCTGGTGATACTGTAAGATGGAAGATTAGTCCTACCGTAAGTGGGAGTGGCACAGCATCAACAACTTATGTTGTGGTAAAGCCTATAGATGCTGGCTTAACAACAAATCTCTTTATTACGACGGATCGCCGTACTTATATGATCAAACTTGCTAGTACGCAAAGTTCTTCAATTCCTCTTCTTTCTTTTGTTTATCCAGATGATACAGATCAAGATTGGGCTGCATATAAAGCGGCTACAGATAAAAGCCGGACTACCTTACCAACAGGTCAAAATTTAGCTGCTCTTGATTTTAACTTTCGTATTACGATTAGTGATCGAAGAATTAAATGGTATCCAAGACGGGTTTATACAGACGGGTTTAAAACTTACATTGAATTACCTAGTGATGGAGTTAGGGGAACAGCACCAGCTTTAATTGCTATTGGTGATGATGGGGGTTTCTTAAAAAAACCTAGCGAAAGATTAATAAACTATCGCATGATAGGAAATCGATATGTTGTTGATGCAGTTATTAACAAAGTGGCTCTGATTTCTGGCGTAGGAAGTTCTCAGCAGAGAGTAACAATTATTAGGGGGCGTTAAAATGTTAAAATATCTATTGTTGTTGCTTCTTGTTTTGACGGCTGGTTGCACGTCTATAGGTCACCGTTCATCTTTGTTGGTCAATTATGTTGATCAAAATATTACAGAGAATGATGCAAGTTTAATTACTAGTGATTTTGTTCGCTATCTTAGAGATCCTTTTCCTCCTGCAACTACAACATTTATTGTGAAAACAAATGATACAGAGGACAAGTTTACATCTTTATTGGTCAATCTTCTACAAAAGAATGGCTATGGTGTAATTTATACAGATCAACCAGAAAAACATAAAAACCAGGGTATAAATCTAACCTACAAAGTGATGCCCTTGGATCAAGGTATAGTATTGGTGGCACAATATGATTTAACTGAAATAACGCGTTATTATGTTCGTTTAAAAACTGGAAATATTGTACCGGCTGCTCCTTTTATTGCTCGTGTAGATGATGGGGGAAAAGGGTGAAAAACAATCAAAAAATTAGTCCTTCTGAATCTCCGGATTTTTTTTCTACAAAAACCAAAGGACGTGGTGTGCGGCGGTTAAACAATATACCTTTGATAGGTGCTATAGGTATCATTGTGTTTGCTCTGGTTGGTATTACATATACTTTTATGTTGCGACAGCAATCTAATAATGTTGCCGTAGAAGACAAAAAAAAACTATTTGTAGATGAAACACCTTTGCCAATTCGTCCGGAGGGTGATGATTATGTTCAAGCAGCAAGACCAGAGTTACCATTAGAGCCAATTAAACCAATTGAAACTAAACAGTTAGCAAAAGCAGATACAAATCCAGAACAAAAACAACTCGATAAAACAGTAGATGAAGAAGATGAAGCACAAAAGAGATTATTAACACGTGTTTTGGAGAGGCGTTTAGCTAAAATGGAGGCTGCTCTAGATTCTGATCCTACGGTTTCTTTTACAATCAATTCAAAGGTAAAAAATCAATCTCCAATTCAAGATACATATCCGCAAAAAGCGACCCTTGAAAATTTATTTGGTCGATCTGGATTATCCGCTAACTCATCTTTATACAATGGTGATGGGGGGCATGATCTTAATATGCAAACACAAAAAATTGCTTTTTTATCTCAATCTCCAGAAGCGGAAGTTTACTTAAAAAACACGCGTCAAGAAGCTATCAAGGCAAGCCTTGAAATTAAGGCTGGAACCATTATTCCTAGTATTATGATAAGTGGTATTAACAGTGATTTACCTGGACAAATCATAGCTCAAGTAAGAGAAAGTGTTTATGATTCCGCTACTGGCCAAAATGTTTTAATTCCTTTGGGGTCGAGGCTAATTGGAACATATGATAGTCGTGTATCTACTGGTCAAAAAAGAGCACTTATTGCTTGGTCAAGAGTTATTTATCCAGATGGTTCTTCTTTATCTCTTGGGAATATGCCGGGGACAGATCAGTCTGGTTATGCTGGATTTAAGGATAAGGTCAATAATCATTATTTAAAAATTTTTGGGAATGCTTTTCTGCTTTCTATCATTTCAGGAGCTTCACAATTATCTCAAAAAACACATAATAAAGGTAATGATGATAGTAAAATGGCAACAGCAAAAGAAACGTTAGCGGCAGAGCTTGGTAGACAATGGGGCGAAGTTGGGATTGAAATGACACGTAAAAATTTAGATATTCAGCCAACAATTATTATTCGTCCTGGTTATAATTTCAATGTCATGGTAACAAAAGATATTATTTTACCTGCTTGGCAAGGTCACCCAATGGCTGCTCTTCCTTAATTTTGTTATTAATTTTTATTGTTGATGTATCAGCTGTCTGTATAAAAAAGAGTTTTTTATCTTTTGATAGGCAATAGCTTTTTTGTCGTAGAAATTTGTTCTAAAGGACAAATAGCAAGCTTGTATGTCTCAAAACTTATAATATTTGAGATACTCTAAAATATCGAAAAAATATGTATCATAAATCGTATATTTATATTATGGTACCAATTTTGTATCAAAAATGATTTATGAGATTCTGAATGGCACTTTTAGGTTATGCGAGAGTATCAACTAATCAACAGAAGTTAGCACTTCAAATTACTGAACTTAAAAAGGCTGGAGTGAGAGAGGACCGTATTTTTACGGATATAAGAACAGGTTCTACAGATAAACGTGAAGGTTTACAGCGTCTTCTTTGGCGTGCAGAAAGAGATGATACTATTCTCTGTACAAAAATGGACCGGCTTGGCCGTAATACTGCTGATATGATCTCTATCGTTGATAGTTGTTATAAGAAGGGTGTGTTTATTCGTTTTCTGGAAAATGGTCTTAGTACCGAAGGAGCGATGGGAAAAATGGTCATTCAAATTTTAGCTGCTGTAGCAGAAGCTGAACGGGCACGTATTTTGGAGCGTACCAATGAAGGACGAAATGCTGCTATGAAAGCAGGTATTGTGAAATTTGGACGAAAACCTCATCCAAAAACAGAATTGATGAAATCACTGATTAAACAAGGAGTTTCATTCAAAATAATCAAGGAAAAAACAGATGTTTCTCGTTCTACTTATTTTAGGCTTAAAAGACAGCTCTCTTTAAAGAATTAGAGGAACTTTAATTGACCAGATTCAACTATTAAATTAAATATGAATAAGTATTACCAAAAGGAGTTTTCTATGGAAAAGAAATTACCCAAAAGTTATATGACTGATGCTGAACGCGAGGAATTACGAGCAGGCGGTTTAGATCAAGATGGTATTTATACAGCCGAGTCAGAAGCGGCAGATTATGCCGGTGATGGCAACGCAGCATGGGAATGGTTGGCAATGACTGAGCCTCCAGCACATACACTTTTGTTTCTTAGATCTGAACGTGGAGCACAATTTATTCGTGATATGGGATTTTCTACAAAAAAAGCTGATGAGAAATATGGTCCAGATTGGTTAGACAAAGGTGTTATGATAGGAGGCGATTATTTCTAAAGAAGATGACAAGATAGAAAAGATTTTTTTCCGTGAAAATAACTATATAGAAAGTCGAGCTCAAACATTAGCGTCTAAGAAGCTATGTAGTGTGTGGAATGAATTGTATGATCATGTTTGTGATGTTGGACGTAGTAATAACTTATCATTACTTATTAGTACAGAACAAAAAATTGTAAAAAATGATTTGTTTAGATATACCAATAGTAAGTCTATGGCAGGGAGTCTTAGAACAGCTTTAGCGGAAATAGATGTTATTAAAGATCATGTAATGATTGTTTCTGATCCTAAGCAATATGACATAATTAATAGGGGACATAATCTACCAAAGCTTCGTAAAAATGGATTGCCTTATGATGGAGCTCGACGAGCAATGGCATCACATTATACACGGTTGGGAAATCTCGATAAAGGGCGTTTAACAGATATTGAGAAGTCTATCCTTGATATACGAAGAGATAATATGAAGGTAATGCGCAAAATCTACGAAAAAATGCAAGCTAAAGCTATTGGTATAGATCTTTCACGCGATAAAGGTCATTCTCTTTAAGAAAACAAGCGTAAGATTTTTATATATTTGTTTTTTTGTATTGTGTATAGATGTATAGCAAATGCTGAAATTAAATGGGGGGAAAATTGGGAAATCAATCTACGCATATACCTAAAAGAAAATCTCGATTGATATTTATCTTTTTCTTCATTTTATATTTTATTGTTCTTAATCAATTTTGTACACAATATTTAGCGCGTATTTTTCATTATAGTGTTGCTCTTGGTTCCAATTTTAAAGGCGTGTATTCACCTTTTTCTTGGCTCTTTTGGATTTTTAAATTTTATGAGAATGCTCCTACTCAATGTAATATAATATTTGTTATTTTTTGTGTTGGTTTCTTGATTGGTTTGATTGGCTTTACTCTTTGGGCTGGTCTTTCTTCGAGAAGCAATAAAAGTACAGATGATCTTCATGGAACTGCTCATTTTGCAACTTTTAATGAAATTCAAGAAATGGGGCTTATTCCACATAAGCAAAAGGGTAAGGGCGTATATTGTGGAGCTTTTGCTGATCCAAAAACAGGAATGTTGCATTATTTACGCCATGATGGACCAGAACATATAGCGGCTTTAGCACCCACGCGTTCTGGTAAAGGTGTTGGTTTAGTTGTTCCTACTCTTTTAAGTTGGCCACATAGTCTTTTTGTCCTTGATACAAAAGGTGAAAATTATGCTATGACAGCAGGATGGCGAAAACAATGTGCAGGGAATAAGATTTTAAGGTTTGATCCAGCCGAGCCCAATGTTGGGTGTTCATGGAATCCGTTAGGGGAAATTCGTTTCAGGACACGTTATCAAGTAGCGGATGCACAAAATATAGCCTTAATGGTTATAGACGACGATGGAAAGGGAATTGCAGGTGATCATTTTAGATCCGCTGCTTTTGAACTTTTGAATGGTCTCATTCTTCATGCTCTTTACAAGGCAGAAAAAACTGGACGTATACCTTGTTTGCAAGATTGTGCACACATGCTAACGGGAGTAGGAGATTTTGCTGCTGTTACTGAAGATAATGATGATTTTGATGATGATGGAGATCCAAAAGCGCTTTCTAGTTTATTTCATGAAATGGAAAACCTTGATATAAAAAGTAATAATCCTTCTTTTAAAGATGCAGATAGAGAAGCAAAACTTGTTATAAATGGTGTTGGCCGCCGTATGGCTGGAACACCAGCACGTGAATTAGGTTCTATCATTTCAACGGCAAATAATGCTTTATCTCTTTATAGAGATCCCATTGTTGGTGAGAATACAAAATATTGTGATTTTTATATTAGCGATTTGATGGATACAGAAACACCGGTTTCACTGTATTTTATTACAACGCCACGCAATTTGGATAGGATGAGACCTTTAGCGCGTTTATTGTTGACACAAATGGTGCTTTCTCTTTCAGATCGCATGGAATTTGATGATGGGAGATCAAAAACAAATCATAAACACCGTTTGCTTTTAATGCTTGATGAATTTCCAACTTTAGGAAAATTAGATATTTTTGAAAAGGCTCTTGCCTATATTGCTGGATATGGGCTTAAAGCTTACATTATTACTCAAGATGTACAGCAATTGTACAAGGCTTATACAACGAATGAAAGCATTATTTCGAATTGTCATATTCGTATTGCTTATGCTCCTAATAAAGTCGAAACAGCTGAATGGATGAGTAAAATGGCGGGGGAGACAACGGTTGTACGCGAAAAGATTTCTACTTCTGGAAAACGCTTTGGTATGGCACTTGAACAGGTTTCAACCTCTTATGAAGAAACAAAGCGGCCATTAATGACACCCGATGAGATTATGCGTTTGCCTGGTGCAAAAAAAGATAATGCAGGAAATATTGTTGAACCTGGTGAAATGCTTATTTTTGTAGCTGGAAACAGTGTCATTAGAGGTACACAGATCCTTTATTTTTTAGATCCTATTTTTTCCGAAAGGTCAAAAATATCTCCTCCTGTTACTGATCGCTTGCATCAAAGAAATGAAATCAAAAAAGATCAAGAAGGCTTTGTTCTCTCATGAAACGAGTTATGTCCATAATTACTTTATGTTCTCTTGCTATTGGTTGTTTGATTTTGTTTGCTCTCTCTCAAGGATTTAGAATTAATTATTCGCATTCCGCTCCTATAGGGATTTGGAAAGTAAATTACTTTCAAAAGGAAATGCGAACGGGAAAATTTATGGAGGTTTGTCCTCCAGATGTACCTATCGTCAAAGTGTTTGTTGAGAAAGGGTATCTTCAATCAGGAGCTTGTTCTAGTGGGGCTATACCTTTTTTGAAACCATTGGTAGCTGTTTCTGGTGATGTGGTTCAAGTAACTGAAAGAGGTATTAGTATTAATGGTCATTTATTAAAAAATAGCCAAAGAAATGGAGGTGTAGCTGGTGTGCCTAATGGAGAATATCACGTTGCAGAAGGATATGCTTGGTTTATTTCAAGTTTTGATCCTGTAAGTTTTGATAGCCGCTATTTTGGGGCTGTTCCTATTACGAATATAATGGGTTCTGCAAAACCCATTTTAACTTTCCAGAATTGAGATTTTAATAATGAAAAAAACAAGAGTAAAAGTAGTTCCTATACTTTCTTCAGCTGTAAATGATGCTTTTATACCCGGGGTACAAATTCCATTGAGTTTAGAAGAAGCAGAAAGTTATGGGGTTTTTTCAGAAACAGCACTTTCAGAAGAAGACGCTTGGGATTCGTGTGCTACAGATTTTTCTTAAATTAAAAATTCTAATAACGTATAATAGGGGGAGAGATGAGCTTTGAATATGCTAAAACCGTAACAGATTATTTCATCACACAACTTCAACAAGGAATAGCACCATGGCAACAAGCGTTGCCTCCTGGATGTGCGAGGTCTCCTTATAATCCACAAACAGGTAAAAAATATAGCGGTATTAATAGCCTTTGGCTTGCAAGCCAAAAATATACTGATCCACGTTGGCTTACATATCAGCAAGCGAATGAAATGGGTTGTAGAATTAAAAAAGGTATGAAAAGTACAAATATTATTTATTGGAAACAAGATGAGAAGACTTATTTTTATGATGAAGATGGGAAAAAATACGAGACGTTAAAAAAGCTTTCTGAACCTCGTATTTTCTTAGCAAAAGTGTTTAATGCTGAACAAATTGATGGATTACCTCAATTGGAACCCCGTCCTATTTTATCAGAGGAAATAAGATATGCACGAGCAGAAGCACTTTTAGCTGCATCAGGTGCAAAAATTGATAGTGGTGATAGAAAGCACGCTTTTTATCGTGGTGGTGATATTGATACTCTTTTTTTACCAGAAACAAAACAATTTGATTCAAAAGACTCTTTTTATGCCACAGCATTACATGAACTTGGACATTGGACTGGACATACTTCAAGACTTAATCGTGATATGACTTATCCTACAGGTTCTTTAGGATATGCTAAAGAAAAGCTTAAAACAACTATTGCTTCTTTCCTGATTGGGGAAGAATTGAGTATAGGTTACGATCCGGTAAATAATGTTTCATATGTTTCTTCATGGATTGAAGTTATGCAAAATAATCCAAAAGAAATTTTTAGAGCCGCTTTTGAAGCAGAGAAAATCAAAAATTTTATAATGGGGTTAGAAACTATTAAAGTTATTGATGTTGAGAAAGAGCCATCTGTATCTGTTGATTATGATCATAAAGCAGATAACACAGAAAAGATTTTTTTAGATGTTCCTTATTCCCAAAAAGAAGAAGCAAAAAAATTAGGGGCTAAGTGGGATAAAGATGCAAAATCTTGGTATGTTCCTGCTGGTACAAATTTAGTTGAAAAAGGTTTGGATCGTTTTTCTCATGATAATTCAAAATTAAATACAGTTTTATCCGTGGAACAACAATTTAAGGAGGCGCTTCATTCTGCTGGTTTAATTGTTGAAAATCCACTTATGGATGGAAAATTGCATCGTGTTTCTGTTGAAAATGACAAAAAACATCAAAAAAGTGGAGCTTATATTGGTTATCCTTCGCCAGGAGGAGGCTATATTCAAAATTTTCGTCGTGGGGAAAAAATTTACTGGAAACCAGAAAAAGTTATTTCTTCTTTATCTTTAGAAGAAAAAAAAAGATTGGCCGCAGAAGTTAAAGAGCGGCAAGAAATTTTACAAAAAGAGATTGTTGAAAAACAAAATAACACAGCAATGTTAGCTTCTCAAATATGGAAAGCCAGTAAAATAGCAACTCAAGATAATGAATATTGTAAGCTTAAAGGTATAAATCAGACAAGTGATTTAAGAGAGGTTCCAGACGATTTTCCAGAGGACATTAAAAAGCAAGGTGTGAGAGTTGCAAAATCTGTTGAGGAAGCAAAAATAATAAAGAAAAGCAATCCTAATATACGCACATTTTTGGCAGGAGATTTAATTATTCCACTATGGGATAAAGATAATAATTTAAGTACGCTTCAGATGGTTAATCCTACCTTCAAGTCTTTTATGAAAGATGGGAAAAAACATGAGTGTTTTACGATTGTCGGTGCAGAAACAATAGGTGGAATAACCGCTCTTAATAATGATTTAGAAAACCCTATCCTTATTGCAGAAGGATATGCAACGGCTTCTGCTGTAGCACAAATTACTCATATGCCAGTTATAGCGGCTTTTGATTCTGGAAATTTAAAAAGTGTAGGTAGAGTAATGCGTGATAAATATCCAGATCGAGTAATTTTGTTTGTTGCAGATAATGATCATGCTACACAGGAAAAATTACTTTCTAATGGAAAAAAAGGTACTAATGTTGGAATTACGGCGGCTTATAATGCGGCAGCAGATGTTGGAGGAGGGGTAGTTTATCCGGAATTTAAAAAAGAAGAAAAAGACTTTTCTGATTGGGACGATTACAAAAGAATACATGGTAGTGATAAAGCCAGAAACGATTTTACATCTAAAATGAAAATTGCTGAAATAGAAGCAAGAGTGATGTCTGAGAGACTCCAAACGCTTGCTAATATGCAAGACCAATTTGCTATTGATGACCCAACAACAGCACTTGATGATCAATATGTTTATGAAGAGCGCGACGCCGCTAATCAACTTCGTCAAAGAGCAGCTACCCTCAATGGTCGTAATATTAATTTAAGCGATAAAGCTATGATTTCTCGTGTAAGGTCTCATATCTTACAGGATAGGGAACAAAAACTTTCTCAAAATCCCAATACAGCTTCATATAGAGAAAGAAAAAACCAAGAAAACGAGATATAATAGCATATATTTTATTGCTCAAATTCAGCCTTTAAATTAGTATATCAACATACACTAAAATAAGGAGTTTTCTATGGAAAAGAAATTACCAAAAAGTTATATGACTGATGCTGAACGTGAAGAATTGCGGGTAGGTGGTTTAGATCAAGACTGTATTTATATGGTTGAGGCGGAAGCAGCTTCTAAAGCAAATGATAGTAAAACAACATGGGAGTGGTTAGCAATGGCTGAATATCCAGCACATGCACTTCTACTTCTTAGACATCAACGTGGACCGCAATTTATTCGTGATATGGGGTTTTCTACAAAGAATGCTGATGAAGAATACGGTCCAGACTGGCTAGACAAAGGTGTTGTGATAGGAGGTCATCATTTCTGATACAGTACAATCGCTTTTCTTACAGCAAAATGTATACGTACAAAAACTTGAAAAAACATTAGTATCTCAAAAATTACGTGATGTAAGAAACAATCTATATGATCATGTTCGTAATGTTGGAAAAAATGGTGATTTATCATCGCTTCTTGATACGGAGAATGATTTTATAAAGGATGATTTGCTAAGATATGCCAATAGTAAAGCTATGATTAGTAGCCTAAAAACAGCATTAACGGAAATGGATGTTGTTAAGAAGCATGTGGTGCTCGTTAGTGATCCTATACAATACAAGGTGATAAATGAGGCTTATAGTTTATCTAAAAATCGGAAAGGTGGTTTGCCTTATGATGAAGCACGACAAGCAATGGCATCTCACTATACACGACTAGGAAATCTCGACAAAGCTCGTTTAACATCAGTTGAAAAATCAATCATTGATGTGCGAAGAGATAATATGAAGGTGATGCGTAAACTTTATGAAAAAATGCAAGCTAAAGCTATAGGTATAGATCTTTCGCGTGATAAAGGTCATTCTCTTTAATAAAAAATGTAGAATTTAAGTAACAGGAATGTGGATATTTTATACTACGGTAGATATTTTTGTTGTTCAAATTCAATCTTTAAATTAATATACGGACATTATTGAAAAGAAGCTTTAAGCTTTAAGTTTTACATTCTTCTCATTATTTAGAGTGAATGGGGGTATATTCTGAAGAGCGGGGATGGGAGAATGGCTGTCACAGCATTTAAAGGCGGGCGAAGTTCAGAGCAAAATAGGCGTCTTATTGAGAAGATGCGTTTTGAATTTGGACAGCAGGTATGGGATTACCTAGATGATCCTACAATCATAGAAATTATGTTAAATCCCGATGGCACCTTATGGGTTGAACATTTAGGAGAACCTAAAAAAGCTGTCGGTGTGATGGATGCACATAGGGCAGAAGCTGTTATGGGAACAGTAGCTACAGCTCTTGGAACTCAAATTACCAAAGAAAATCCTATTCTTGAATGCGAATTACCAATGAATGGAAGCCGCTTCGAAGCGGTTATTCCACCTATCGTTTCCGCTCCAACATTTACAATTCGGAAAAAAGCAACAAAAATTTTTACTTTGGATGATTATGTTGCAAAAAATATCATCACTCCACATCAAAAGTCACTTTTAAGTGAAGCTGTGAAAAATCACAAAAATATTCTTGTTGTTGGTGGAACAGGGACAGGAAAAACCACCTTAACGAATGCAATCTTAAAAGAAATGACAGATACATGTCCAGAGGAACGCTTTGTAATTATTGAAGATACAGCTGAACTTCAATGTGCTGCACCTAATACTGTGACATTTCGAGCTGTTGAATATATTGATATGACGCGGTTGTTAAAGGTGACTATGCGTATGGCACCAGATCGCATTATTGTTGGCGAAGTAAGAGATGGCGCAGCTTTAGCTTTGTTAAAAAGCTGGAATACTGGACACCCAGGTGGAATAGCAACCGTTCACGCCAATGATGCAACAGCAGGATTAACAAGAATCCAACAGTTAATATCAGAAGCAACTATTGCTCCTATGCAATCACTGATAGCGGAAACAATTGATGTTGTCCTGAGTATTGAAAAGACCTCCTTAGGTCGCAAAGTCAAAGAAATTATTGAAGTTTGTGGATACGACCACGCAATCAACAGGTATATAACAAATCTCATTCATTAAAGGAGCAAAATATGCAATTATCTTCAACGCAAACAAGAAATAATTTATATAATCATATCGTATTGTTTTTTCTTATTATAGGGGCGGTATTTTTTCTCTATCTTATTTTGGGAGATATTGCATATGCTTCTGATGCAACATCGGGTGGTGGTGCATCTCTTCCATGGGAAGCTCCTATGGAAAAGTTGAGAAAATCAATTGCTGGTCCTGTTGCTTTTGGGGTTTCTTTATTGGGGCTTGTAGCTGGTGGAGCTGCATTAATTTTTGGTGGTGAAATTAGCGAATTTACAAAGCGTATTATTTATCTTGTTTTGGTTATTAGTGTTATTGTTTTTGCAAACAGTCTTCTCACAGGTGCTCTTTTTTCTGGAGCTGTTGTACCTTCTAATGTTTTGGTTGGAGGAGTTTAATGGGAGGAAAACGGTATACACAATTGTTTCGCTCTCTTCATAGACCTCAACAAATTATGGGTGGAGAGCGAGAGCTTATGCTGCTATCAATGCTTTTAACTGGTATTCTTCTTGTTTCAGCGATGAACATTATAGCAGCAACAATTGGGCTTTGTATCTGGTTTGTTTCTCTTTATGTTCTACGGAGAATGGCAAAATTTGATCCCATTTTATCTCGAATTTACATTCGTCAATTAAAATATCGTAATTATTACGCTCCCTTTTCACGTCCCTTTCGTGTTGCTAAATCAACAAGGACGTATTGATGCTGAAATTAAAACCTTTTCGCTCTACTATTGCGGGGCTTCCTGATCTTTTAAATTTTGCGGCTTTAATTGATGACGGCATTATCTTGGGAAAAGACGGTTCTTTGTTGGCTGGTTTTTTCATTCGTGGGGATGATCCCATGTCGGCAACGGATACAGAACGAAATTATATAACCGGGTTAGTTAATACATATCTTTCTCGTTTTCATTCGGGATGGGCGATATGGGTAGATGCCATACGCATAGAGTCACCAAGTTATTCAGATCCAGAATTATCTCATTTTCCTGACCCTATTACAGCATTGATTGATGCAGAAAGACGGTTTTATTTTAAGCAAAGTGAAGTGCATTATGAGACGGAATATGCTTTGTTAATGCAATATCTACCACCTACTCGAAAATCATCAAAGTTAGGGGAAATTGTATATGAAGACGATACAGTTGAGTCAACCACACCCGCTGAACGTTTACTTGATGAATTTAAAAAGAAAATAGATGATTTTTATATTGGGATTGGTGATCTTCTTAAAATGCAGAGGATGAAAACAATCACTATTAAGAATGGTGATGAGGTCTACGACAGTGACCAACTTGTTAATTATTTACATTATGCGATTAATGGTGAAGCGATTGCTCTTCGAATACCAGATTGTCCCATGTATTTAGATTCATGGCTTGGTTATACTGATTTGTGGCCTGGAGATATTCCACGACTTGGGGATAAATTTATTTCCTGTATTTCAATTGACGGTTTTCCAACAGCTAGTTATCCTGGAATATTAGACATTCTTGATGGTTTTCCTTTACATTATAGATGGTCAAGTCGTTTTATATTTATGGACCAGCATGAAGCTGTTGCTGCATTAAATAAATATAGATTAAAATGGCAACAAAAAGTGAGGGGGTTCTTTTCGCAGGTTTTTAAAACCAATAAAGGAACTATTAATACTGATGCTTTGTTGATGGCACAACAAGCTGAAACAGCAATGAACGAAGCTCGTTCGGGGATTGTTGCTTACGGTTATTATTCACCAACAATTGTTTTAATGCATGAAGACCGTGAGGTTTTAGCAGAAAATGCTAGGTTAATTAAACGCGAAATTGAACATAAAGGTTTTGCTGCTCGTATTGAAACAGTCAATACAATGGAAGCGTGGTTAGGGACAATTGCTGGCCAAACTTATCCAAATATTAGACGTCCATTGATTAATACTCAAAACCTTGCTGATATGTTACCTCTTTCAAGTGTATGGCCAGGTTTACAAATTAATCCTTGTCCTCTCTATCCTGATAATTCTCCTGCTTTATCTCAAGTAGTAACAACAGGTGCAACGCCCTTTCGGGTTAACTTACATGTTGATGATGTTGGCCACACACTTGTATTTGGCCCAACTGGAGCTGGAAAATCAACACTTTTAGCGTTTCTATTAGCGCAAGCGCGTAGATATTGGTCAAGGGCAACAGATAAAGATGGTAAGCATTTACCTGCTAATATTACTGCTTTTGATAAAGGTCGTTCATTATATGCATTGTGTTATGCTGTAGATGGACGTCATTATGATATTGGTGATAGTGATAGTGCTGTCGGTGCTCTTATGCCTCTTGCAGACATTGATACAGAAGCCGATAATCTTTGGGCGCAAGAATGGATTGCTGTTTGCTATGAATTGCAGACGGGGCAAGCGCCGTCTCCTCAGCAAAAAATGGAAATTCATCGTGCAATGAAGCAGATGAGTAAAACCCCTAAGAGTATGCGTTCACTCAGTAATTTTGTTACGACGATTCAGAACCAAGAAATTCGTGATGCACTCGCACATTATACGATTTCTGGTGCTATGGGACATTTGTTAGATGGTCAAGAACAGTTTGAAGATCATAATGATTTTATTGTCTATGAAATTGATGAACTCATGAAGTTAGGTGATAAAAATGGTTTACCTGTTTTGTTATATCTGTTTAGACGTTTTGAAAGAAGCTTGAAAGGACAACCCTCTATTCTTTCACTTGACGAAGCATGGATTATGCTTGGACATCCTGTTTTTCGTGAGAAAATTCGTGAATGGTTAAAAGAATTAAGGAAAAAGAATTGCCTTGTAATCATGGCAACACAAAGTCTATCTGATGCAGTTCGTTCGGGTATTCTTGATGTTTTGTTGGAACAATGTCCTACTAAGATATTACTTCCTAATGAAGAAGCAGAAACAAAGGGTGCTGAGGGAGCTCCTGGAGCAGTTGATCTATATAGAATGATTGGTTTGAATGATAAAGAAATTCAAATTATCAAAACAGCAAAAAAGAAAAGGCAATATTATTATAAATCTATTCTTGGCCGCCGTCTTTTTGAGTTAGGATTAGGTGATGTAGCTCTTTCTTTTGTAGCAATTTCTAGTAAAGAAGATCTCGCTGAAGTTAAAAAACTTATCAATGAAGATGCAAAAAACTGGCCTTTTAAATGGCTTGAAATGAGGGGAGTTAATTATGAAAAATATCTTGAAAAAACTTAAATTTATTTCTGTAATAACCATACTTTTTATAACAAACTTTGTTGTTTTGATTGTTCCAGCAAAAGCTCTTTTGCCAGTTACTTGCACTAATTGTGCTACTATTTTTACTCAAATGATGGAGTATGCGGAAGCAGCTAATACAGCATTTAATACTGCAAAGCAGCTCCAAACACAGATTCAACAGTATAAGGATATGGTACAGCAAGGTATAAAACTTGATCCTTTAGATATTGAAGGAATGTGGAATAGTTTGGAATTATTGAATAAAGCTTATGAAGATGGCAAAAGCCTTGCCTATAATATGAAGGATTTGAATAGCAAATTTAAAAAACTGTATCCTGGTTATGAAAACTATTTAAAAAATGTTGGAAAAATAAATCCGACAGAAGATTATAGAAGATGGGCAGAAACCGGTTTTTCTAATGCGCGTATCGCTATTCAGGCAGCTGGAATTAACACGAGTAGTTTTGATGATGAGAATAAATTGATGCGAAGGCTCATCAATCGTTCAGCAAATGCAAAGGGTCGTATGCAAGCTATTCAAGCTGGAAATGAAATTGCTACCCAACAAGTTAAGCAGATGCAAATGCTCCGTGAATTGATGGCCAATAATATTACTTTGCAAGCAAATTACACGGCCAATGAAGTAGAGCGTAGAGCAAAAAACGAAGCAGATGTTGAAAAGTTTTTTGAAACAAAAATACCTTCTACGGATAGGGGACATGAATTTTAGAAATGAAAAATTACCAAGTGCTAAAAAATAAAAAACTCATTTTGTTAATGTTATTTTTACTGGTATTGGATTGTGTTTTCTTTACAGATGTTTCTTTTGCAGATTCTTTAGATCAAACTAAATCATTTAATGGTATATTGGATTTGATACAAAACCAATCTCATAGTTGGTATTCAAGATTACATTATTATGGTTTTCGCCTTTTTTGGTTATTAGCTAGTCTCCAATTTCTTTTTAGCTTTATTCCTCTTTTGTTTAAGCAATCTGATATTGCTGATTTTGTTGGTGAGTTGGTTAAGTTCATTCTTGTTATAGGTTTTTTTGCTGCTCTTTTAGAATATTCTCAAGAATGGGGGACAGCTATTGTTGAGAGTTTCCGTACAGCAGCAGCTCATGCAAGTGGAAGAAGCAGAGGACTTTTCCCTGGAGATGTTATGGATGAATCTGCTAAGATCATGGAGGCTATGGCAAATGTTAGCACTTGGAATCCTATAACTGCTGTGTTGATTGCTATTCAGTCGGTTATAGTTTTTTTATGTTTTGGTTATATTGCTATTTTATTAGCTGTTACTCTTATTGAATCATATATTGTAATCAATGCATCTGTAATATTTATGGGTTTTGGAGCTTCTCAATGGACGCGAGAAATAAGCATAACAACATTTCGTTATGCTGTCTCTGTTGGTGCAAAACTATTTGTAATTACACTCTTAGTAACAGTAATTGCTGATTCCATGATATCATGGAGAAACGCATATGTTTATTCTTCTGCGTCAAACTGGACATTACTAGGACTTTCTTTGTTATGTGCGTATTTAACAAAGACTATTCCGGAAATTATTGCTGGTTTAATTTCTGGTTCAAGTGGTGGAAGTGGTGCAACTATTGGAGCAATGGCTGGTGCTGCTGTAGGAGCAGCTGCGAGCATAGCTGCTATAGCAGCAACTGGTGGGGCAGCAGCACCAGCTGCTGCTGGTGGAGCATCTGCTGCTGGTGGAGCAACTGGTGCTGGTGGAATGGGCGGCGGTTCTATGATGGGACCAGGAAGTAATGTAAACGCTTCTAAAATGACTGGAAACTCTTTTAAAGATAGTGGTAGTAAATCTCAATCTGGGGGAAATCCACGTGTAGCTGGAGGGGAAAACCGTTCCACTAGTACTAGTCAACCTCAAGCTAAATCGGTTTCTCCAGATCAATCTAAGTCACCTTCTCTAAAAATGAGAGATGTGGCTGATATGACTTTAAAAGGTGCTGGACATATGGCTGCTTTTTGTATTCCAGGAATGGAAGATGCGGCAAATCTTAGTCTTAATGCTCCACCTACATCACCAGAATATAATGATATTCAATTTTCTAGTGATAATAAATCTCAATCTGATGAAGCTAGAGCAAGTAATGTGATGGAAAATACAATTTCCGGAGCAGAAACTACAATAGGTAAGAACTAAAGAAACTACTATCTATTCAAAAAAATGAAACTATAGTTTCTTTAGTTTGAGATTGATAACTTACATTTTATTGTCGTAGAGTGTTTATTTAATATGCATGTCCACGATCTGTATCTGGTGATTTTGTTTCAAAAAACTTTTTAGCTTGTTCTTCTTGTTGGGCTCTACGCTTTTCCTCTTCAGTTTTACCACAACCGGTAATACTAAATCCTACAGCTAACATAATGATGCATAATAAAATGGTTTTTCTCATTTTTATCCCTCTTTAAACATTATATGTGTTAATATCATCATCCTAAGGTATGAGATGGTTTATTGTATTGGTGTACAGATTGAATTGTCGCGATCTTTTGTTTTTATGTGTAAACAGTTTACCTTAAAAAGCGTATCAAGGTCTCATAACAAAAAATGAGAAGGAAAGAGCCAAAACTGACAATAAACAACAAAAACATGGGGTGTATTAATGATGATATTGACCGATTTACTGATGTAAAATGTATTACAATAGGAAGTCCAACGAATGTTATAAAAGATGTAACTGATAGAATGCTTAGTATAACTATTACAGGACCACGAAGCCACAAAAGCAAAAGCAACAATGCACTTTTACCCATTTGTAGTTTTGACATCATTTTCCCCTCACGCGCTTAAATTAAGATGTCTCATAATATATAAATACGATAAATGATACAAGTCATATTTTTGTAAAATCTTCGAGATCCGTTTGATGTTCATTAGATGGAATATCTGATTTGGTAGAGGATGGTTCTATTTGATATTCTTTCATAAAAGTAATTTTATTTCCTTTGAAGAATAGAATTGGATTGATCCAATATTGATTAGGTAATTTTGGTTTTAAAATTCCTTTTTGTATGAGCTCTCTTAAACCATTGTGAAAAGTTCTGTCGACCATATCGTGTTTTTTTCCATTAACGCCTCCATCAAACCAAATTAGAGTAATACTATTATTATTTTTGTTTTCTGTCTTATTAGATTGACACTCCTCTAAAACAATTATCAAAACACGATGACCTGTACGAGATAAATTAAAAACTGTTTGGATTCCATTAGCAAAGATTTCTATAAAATTTTCTTTATTTGTTTTTTCTATCACATGAATTGTAGGTATTACCTCTGTTCTATTTGTATCAGTGTTGATGAATTTTTGTTGTGTAATGGATGTTTTTACAATTTTGTTATCGGCAAAAATTTCAGATTTTTTGAGAAAAGGATTTTCACACGGTGAAAATTTTTGCTTTCGCAAGTTTATTTTATCCATTTTGATTATCCATTGAATTTTTATGCATCTATTACAACTTTGGAATTTTTTTCTTCGCAAAAAACAAAATAAACTTGACCTTCAAACGAATACAAGATAGTCTAGTATTTATTTTTATCCTAATATGGCAATTATATTACCACAAATGACTGTTAGTATATCAACTAAACAAAGAAAGCAAACCGTTAGGTATGATCAGTGTCCTTTCATGAATGATCTTGTGCTTTCTACTAAGGATTCAGAAGAGCAGATCATTACTAATGTTGAACTCATTTTTGATCTCAAAGCAGCAGGAATAAAAGTTTTTTTAGTTTTGGCTTGGATACTTCGGAACAGATTAATTCGCATGAATACAATAGTTTTGGATAAAGCTGTTCTAAAAATGTTTCTTGCGTCTCAAGACAAAAAACTAGCATTGTCACCAACAACCTTTTTCCGTGGTATATCAGAATTAGAAAAAGCGGGCATTATTGCTAAACAAAACCATAGAGGTTGGTATTTTATAAATCCAGATTTTTTATTGGATCGTAAGTCAATTGTTTTTAAAAATAATATTGATTTCAATGAATAGCAAAACGGGGACCCTAATTTTTAACTATATTGAAAAAACTTTTTTTTTCATATACGCTTTACCTTGACATGCTTTTTTCAAAGCTATGAGTCGTTTCAAATAGAGGGAAATACAATGGCAAAAAAATAAAAACCCAACTGCGTTAACAGAAGGGTTTCTAAAATACCTATAAGGTGAATTAAATTCTATAGTAATCATCAGTTTAATTCATCCGAGTATATTCTGCAAGAGAAATTTTGCAGAAAAGGGGTGTTTTTTACATTTTTTTTGCCTCTAACTTAGAGGTTAAAACAATTATGGTTAATAAAATTTCCGGAAGAAAGTTAAGTGCGCATCATATAGAATATAGAAAATTAGCAGAAAATGCTGAAATGGGGTCTGTAAGCCGTGGTCAATTGATTGGATTGGTTAATCAACTGGAACAGACTGATTTCATTAAAGAAAGTGAAGCTAAACTTCTTTTGAATTTGTTAAGGACAGCTCCAAGAGATCAATTTGAAAAAAGCGGGGTTCCTATTGTTTTCAAAAGCAATCGACAACTTAGTTATGACATTAAACGGAGTGAATCGCGTGTTAGTTTTTTACTTTCACGCCTTTATGACTGTGGTCTTATTGTCATGCGCGACTCTGGTAACTTTAAACGCTATCCTATACGTAACCATAGCGATGATATTGTAACAGCTTGCGGTATTGATTTACGTATTCTTGTTGCTCGATACCATGAACTTAAGCATAAAGCAGACGAAGCTCTGGAAGTTTATGATAAAAAGAATGAAGCTTTGCATTATTTTAGAGGATTGGTGCGTCAAATTAAAGCCTGTTATACAGAAATGGAAGCAACTCCATTTATATCATTGCTTTTTTCTAGAATGCAAAAAATCATTCATATTATTGGTCGACCGGCTAAAGTTTCTCTTGAAAAATTATACAAAGCAATTCGTCTTTTTGAGTGGATTTTACAACGTTTTTTCGAGCAAAAAACATCAAAAACAAGATACACAGATCTTGTTGACAAGATACACATAGAATATACAACCCCTAAATATATTTGTAATTGTAACAAAATAGCTTATGAAAAAATAGAGAAAAGCAAAACTGAATCCACTTTATCTTCAAAAAACAATAAATCGCTTCAAATCAAATCAGAACTTTTAACTGAGGCATTGCCTAATGTTGTTATGTTTTTGAAACATGGGTTTACACAGTTTACTTGTAATCTATTTATATCTATGTAATAATACGTATTATGAATAGATTTGTTGGGATAGGTAAGGCCGCTCAAGCTTTGGGGGTTTCTATTAGCACTCTACGACGTTGGG
>NZ_BAABIZ010000018.1:0-26030 GCF_039543045.1 Bartonella jaculi | reverse complement strand
CGAATCTTAAAACAACCTTTGAAAGGTCTTTGAAGACCCTTTGAGAACCCCTTAAAAACTCTTTAAAACAAAATAAATTGGTACAAAACCTAGTGGCAAAATATACAAAACCTGCTGGCAAGCTACACTGGCAAGCTACAACAAAACCTGCCGACAAGCTACATACATACAAGAACACTTGATTGAGCACTCTGGCGGAGAGAGAGGGATTTGAACCCCCGATAGAGTTGCCCCTATGCCGCATTTCGAGTGCGGTGCTTTCAACCACTCAGCCATCTCTCCAATGAAAGTGCAATAAAATTTGCACGGTTTGAGTGTATGGCGGGTAGATAACCTTCAATTGCTTTTAGTACAACCCTTTTTTGCTTTTTTGTGGTACTTTATTGACAGAGAACAGAAATTCCGTCATATATACCTAAAATACGAGCGTGGAGAAATCCGCGCATGTTTGTGTTTTGATAGAGTATTTTTTCTCTCTCTTTTAAAATCTATTACGACTGATAAAAAGCAGCCTATTTTCCCTTATTGATAAGGCAGAAGTCAAATAAGAGCTGGAGTGAACGAAAGGATAAAAAATGTTCGCAGTCATTAAAACCGGTGGTAAGCAATACCGCGTTGTTGCTAACCAAGTGGTGAAAGTTGAAAAAATTATTGGAAATACCGGTGATGTTGTTGAATTCAATAACGTGTTGATCGTTGGGCAAGAGGATAATGCCATTATTGGTGCACCTGTTGTTGCTGATGCTTTGGTTACAGCTGAGATTGTAGAGCAGACACGTGCGCGTAAAGTTATCGCATTTAAGAAGCGCCGTCGTCAAAATTCAAAACGCACGCGTGGTCATCGCCAAGAAGTGACGATACTTCGTATTTTGGAAATTTTAATGGGTGGTTCAAAGCCTAAAAAAACAGCTGTGAAGCCAATTAAAAAAGAAGCAGTTGAGTTAAAAGAAGCGACGAAGGAAACAAAAGCGGCTGCTTCTGTTAAAGAAACGGTCAAAAAAGCTGCTGAAAAAAAATCCGTACCGCAGAAGAAAGCGGCTGTAGCGTCAAATAGTAAAGAAGATTAAAGGAGAACAACGTCCATGGCACATAAAAAAGCTGGTGGTTCCTCGCGTAATGGTCGCGATTCAGAATCAAAACGTCTTGGCGTTAAAAAGTTTGGTGGTGAAGCTGTTATCGCTGGAAATATTATCGTTCGCCAGCGTGGTACACGTTGGCATCCTGGTGATAATGTCGGTATTGGGAAAGATCACACTCTTTTTGCACTGTCAAATGGAAAGGTTTCTTTTCAAAGAAAAGCAAATAACCGTTCGTATGTTTCGGTCATTCCTATGGTTGAGGGTGAACAGAATCAGCCGTAATATTCTCTGCAATAAGCCGTTATTTCGCGAACTTCATCTTTGAAGTTCTTTAGCACTGAAAGGAAAGATGGGATGCTATCTTTCCTTTTTTGCGCTCTATGGTATAATGCAAAAGGGAGTAGAGATGTGCTGTAGGAAACTAAAAAACAGAGTTTGGGGAAACATTTTTAATTAAATAATTAAAAGATTGGTGTTGTGTTTCGTTTTTACTGACGACATTGATGTGATGAGGGAGTTTGTGAATAATCGGTAGATAATAATGGCGCGGAAAAGTTTACTTTCTCTTGATGTGCAAAAAGTGTTAAAAAGTTTGTTTTCGGAAAATTGTAGAGAAATTCAATGAGGAAGCGTTTGTGCAATCATTTGGGTGAAGATGCAACAGTTTTTGGACTGTAGTATTCATGGTGGTTGTAATATTCTTTGGACGGTGATGGGTATTGAATAAGCTGCTACCTGTGAGAGAGGGGAGATGTAAGAGAAGCTATAAGGGCGTTGATGAGAGCTGCTTTGAGCAGGGATGGATATTGAAAGATTTTCAGTAAATCTAGAGTGAAGTTTTTGCTATTAAAGGGATTGAGCGTGAAGATATCGAAATAATCTACGTGCAATCAGCTATATCGGGAATCTTTTTTTGATCTATATGTTGGTGAGCATTATGAAAATAAGACCAGCATAAGAGAGAGGGTTGATTTAAGGCAGCAGCACTTTTTTAATTTTATAGCCTATTTGCCAAAGTGCTTAGGAATTAAGGAGTGTATGAGCTTTACGTGATCTTAGTTATCGAGGATGTTGTTTTTTGGGTTTCTATATTTTACGGCTATGTAGATAGAAAGCGCTGTACGGTTGTGATATTTATTTGAGAAAGGGAAGTCTACAATGTAGCCGAGGTTGTATCTTGAGGATTTTGTGTCGGGGATATTTGTCTGCGCAAAATCTCAAGGAGGTGGGTTGCGTGGTGTAATTTTGGGTTGTGTAATGCGTCAGAGAGGGACAAGGGCGAATTGCTCGTTTTGGGGGGGGAAATGTTAGCTTAAGTCTCAGGTGATTGGGGGCTTTCTACTTTCTTAATATGAGGGATAATGACAAGTTATGACGAATAACTTGGGCGGATGGGAGTATTTTTAAAAAGTGACTTTTCAATTAATGAGATGGGTATTTGTCTTGGTAAAGGTAAAGTAAAGAGTGGGCGGGCAGATTTGCCGATAATAGCTTTAAGCAACTTGGTGGATAACAATATCTAATCATTTTAGGGACCACGTTGGGTTGTTTAAACGCTTCACTTAGTTATGTTTTTTAAAACAAAGGAAATTTGCATGGTTGTGTATGCTTTGTGTTTTAGGCAATGCGGGTTTGAAACGAACTTTATCAGAGATGTTCATACTCAAACGTGAGGCAGTTTGAATCCATGATAAGATGTGAAGAAGCAGAAGCAATGAATCCAGATTTTGACGAGATAGAAATTTTATCTATAAGATCTGTACAACTTGCAGCTGCTTTTGATCATAAAAATGAAGCGATTCATGCTGCTGCTGAATTGCTTGTGCAAATTGGCGCAGTCGATAAATGTTATCTGGCGAGCATGCTCAAACGTGAAGCAATAACGAATACTTGGCTTGGGAATGGTATAGCAATTCCCCATGGAATGCTTGAAAGTCGTGATTTGATTATCAGGGATGCTGTTGCTGTTGTACAGATTCCTGCTGGTGTTGAGTGGCGGGATGGGAATAAAGCGCGCTTGGTCATTGCCATTGCAGCTCGTCCAGATCGCTATATAGAAATTTGCAAAAAATTGACGCGCCTTCTATTTGATCAGGAACGGCTTGAAATACTTTCAACAACTGTGGACAAACAGAAAATAGTTACAACTCTATTTGGTCAGGACACGAAGAAGAAAGGGACTTTTATGGAGGACCTTTCGGTGCGTCAGGAGTGGACTTTAGATTATCCAAGTGGTCTTCATGCGCGACCAGCTTCTCTTTGGGTTGACTTTGCAAAAAAAGCTCAGAACTCTATTAGAGTCCGTTGTGGCGAGTATGCCGTTGAAATGAAAAATTTGGTTGGTTTATTGCAATTAGGGGCAAAAAACGGTGATGTTCTAATTTTTTCGACGGATGCTGTGGAAGGTGCACAACTTCTTAAGGATGCAATTTCTGTTGCAAAGAAAGTAAGCATAAGTGAAAAATGCGTGATGAGAGAAATGGAAGCACAAACGAGGACTCTTCATGGATGGTATCCGCGCTCTGGGCAAAAAGGTATTTCTGGTGTTGGAGCGAGTTCAGGGTTAGCTGTTGGCAAGATTTTTGTTTTAAGGCAGAATGATTTTTCCATAATGGACCAGCCAACAGGTTTTGCAACTGGTACGGCATGTCTTGAGAATGCACTTACAAAAACAAAACAAAAAATGGCATCCGTTATTGCTGATATCACAGCACGTATGGGGGCGGCATCTGCAGCGATTTTTTCTGCGCAAATGGTTTTGCTTGAAGATGAAAATCTGATAGCTCAAGCTTGTCGTTTTATAGCAGAAGGGCATGGTGTCGCTTGGTCTTGGGATAGAGCAGTTCGGCAGTTTGCAGATATGTTTTCTAAGATGGATAACCCTCTTTTGGAGGAGCGTTCGGCTAATTTAGTTGATGTCGGTCGTCGTGTTTTGGGTGAGATTAATCCATCCTATAGATCATTCTTTTTAAATGATATCCCACATGATGTGATTCTTATCACAGATGATTTATCTCCCTCAGATGTAGCACAGCTTGATTGTACAAAAGTGCGCGGGTTGGTAACGGCATGGGGTGGTCCGATGTCTCATACAGCTATTCTAGCTCGCACGCTCGGTATTCCAATGGTTGTTGCTGCCGGTTCTGATGTTTTAGCTATCGAGAGTGATATTCAGGGCATTATTGATGGCGATAATGGTTTTATTTATCTTGATCCCACTTCTGTAGATGTTGAAGATGCTCAAAAACAGATAAGTGTTTTGACACAAAAGCGTGACAATGAGCTACATGTATGTGTACTCCCTGTACACACAAAAGATGGTCGAAGGATTCGTATCATGGCTAATGTCAATTACGCAAAACAGGTTCCTGTTGCGTTTGATTTAGGAGCCGAAGGTGTTGGACTCATGCGTACAGAATCTTTGTTTTTAGACAGTCCATATATTCCGGATGAAGAAGCACAATTTGATGTGTATAGAGCGATGATTGCGGCTGTGGGAGATAAGCCCTTAATTATTCGTGCGCTCGATATTGGTGGGGATAAACAGGTTACACATTTACATTTATCTAAAGAGAACAATCCATTTTTAGGCGTTCGAGGAACACGACTTTTGTTACGTCGACGTGATCTTTTGGTTCCTCAGTTGCGTGCTTTATATCGAGCAGCAAAAGAGGGGGGTGATCTATGGATTCTGTTTCCGATGGTCATATCTATTTCAGAGATTTTTTCTATGAAGAAGATTGCAGAAGAAATTCAGAATGATATTGGCGCTCCAAAATTAAAATTTGGTATTATGATTGAAGTGCCAGCGGCTGCCATTATGGCAGATGTTTTAAGTGCTCATGTTGATTTTTTCTCGATTGGAACTAATGACTTAACACAATATACAATGGCTGTTGATCGACAAAATCCTTACCTTGTGTCTGAAGCTGATAGTCTTGATCCAGCAGTTTTGCGCATGATACATCAAACTATTCAGGGAGCAGCAAAACATAATTGTTGGGTTAGTGTATGTGGCGGTATGGCTGGAGATCCTTTTGCAGCGATGATTTTAACTGGATTGGGGATTAATGAACTTTCTATGATATCTTGTGATATTCCTCCAGTAAAAGCATATTTGCAGACGCATAGTTTTGAAGATATGAAAATTTTAGCGAAGAAAGCATTACAGTGTGAAACTGCGCGAGATGTACGTGCTCTTAGCAATGATATAAGGTGACAAGGAACTTTAAGGGCGAAGATTTAGTCAATCCTGCAATTTGATAAGCAATCAAATGATAAATTATTTTTGTTAGAATGAAATGTGTTATCTCTGTGAAGCATGTTTTAATTTTGGGGATGAAGCGATTAATGTAGACGCTTATTCTGCTGATTACTATATACAATCAGTGGCAACAGATGTGGTGGTGATGCTTATTGAAAACAGTGTTGTTTATGAGTAAATAAGGTGTTGATTTATAAAGATAATTAACTATTTTTTATATGAATTGTATTCCTAGAATATCGTAAGATTCTCTTATTTCAAAATTGTTTATGTTAAATCAATCACAATCATTTTCTTTCATGTCACGAGTGGGATTGGCGTGTGGATAAAAACCGTTTGAAAAAGGAGTAAATATGTTTCTTATAGATATTTTCAATGTAAGAGCTGTCAGGCAATATTGAGAGTGGTAAAATAGTATGATAGGCTCGCTTATTAACGGTGTGCGAATGAACAAGAAAATTGCTGATTTATGACAACCCAGTTATTCTATTTTAGAAGCCTATCCACGGAAAAAAGTTGCTTCTTAAAAAGAGATGATGTGCTTGTTATTTAATGAGTATTATATCTTCTTTTGATAAAGGAAGTTGTTTTTTTAACTTTAAGTGTAGAGTTTAAGCTTGCACGTTATTTCTTTCTGGGTATAGTGCGGACCACTGGAGAGGTGGCCGAGTGGTTGAAGGCGCACGCCTGGAACGCGTGTATATGGGAAACCATATCGAGGGTTCGAATCCCTCTCTCTCCGCCATTTGAGATATAATCAATAGGTTATATAAAAGTTCGGGAGTTTTGATTCTTTTGATTCTTTTAACTTATTTTTCTGTATGTCCCGAACCTTTTTGAAGTTTTTTGATGGCTTCTATTGCGAGGTGTTTTCTATCTGCTGTTTTGGTATAAAGGGATGCCATATTATCTTCTGTCCATCCAAAAAGTGCGTTCATTTGTGAAACCGTAGCCTCTGCGTTAGCGGCACGTGTTGCTGCTAATTTTCGCAATCCATGTGCTGATTTTTTAATATCTGCCGCATTACATGCTTCATGAAATAGGTTGCCACAAAACTTTCTTTAACGCGTTTATTCTCGCTTTTCCCGCAAAGGCGCAAAATCTTTTCATCATTGTCGCCTGAACGGGTACCCGACTCGACAGTAAAACGCTCCATTGAAGCACTGATACTGTTCTCATAGCCAAAGATGACTTGCTGCGTACAGTTGCTTTGCGGAATACTTAAATTATTACCACTATCGTCAAAATCTGCTTCGAATGATAGGCTTCTTGCTCTAGAGAGCCTTTAACAACTTTCGGATCTTTCACAAACTCTAAAGTTTGTTGTAACAGTTCTGGGTTGCCAACCAATTTGGCAAAATCATCGGTAAAGTCACGACCAGCGATGGCAATTAGGGAATTCATGCCTTGTTCTGATTTGGTTAAAACATCAAAAAACGCACCGAAGTGCCGATGGCATCTTTATCCAAGTCTTCCATGAACTTCTGGCGTGAGAGCCCAATATGGGTAAAAGCATTTTCAATATGTTTGCCCTCACCTGAATACGAGCGCTAATGGCATTAAACCGCGGGCAGTACTTTCCTAGAACAATAGCAGCAGAAATTATTGCCATACTAAAAACGGCGGTTTTACGCGCTATAAGCTTAAACATCATTGCCGTACCGGTGGCGCAATTGATAAAATAAATCAGAGATTTCACTGGCTTTTGCCACCATGTGGTTGGAGAGATGATTGATGGCATCGTCTAAATCTTCAATACTTTTTTGATTAAGCTTGAAAACGTTGCGCAATTTGGCAAAGCGCTCACTAATCTGATCACCCGTCATATCAAAAGCAATAGCTGCCTTGGCGGCATAAACACTGAATGCTTCCAGATCTTGTTCGCCAATCCCTTTCTTGGCGGGCATTTCATCAGTTTCAAAACTTCATGCGCCTCTAGGGGAATTTGGGTTGAGGTCTCTCAAGTAAAATGGCTTGAGTCCTCTTTGAGTTACCTAGTTAACAGACGATACACGGTAGCTCACACACACAACGTATCTTCTATTATTCATTTAACGAATTCCAATTCATATATATAATGGATGGTCGACTTAAAGGGTATCGTTCGGATAAACCACTAGCTGGTAAAAAACCGGATATTTTCAGTCAATGCTTCGCGTAAAATAATTTTAATGTATCCAAATTGATTGTTTGCAAACTTTGGACCCATGGGCTGTAACAAACGCTTTTTCTCAAATATCATGGTGCATCCAATCAGTCTCCTATTGAGGGTTTCATTCGTCAAGCAAACAATAGATATCGGGGGCAACGAGGCGTTAATTTTAAGCGCTGAAGGAGAAAAGCTATTCAAATGTCCTTCAAGTCCGCGCCTTAATAATGCGTGAATTTCCCGCATATTGCCGCTTTGGTGTGTCGAAAGGTAGCGGAGTAACCATAGATATAAGATTATCTTGTATACATATAGAGTTCACTCCGATACAAAAGCTCTAAACTTCCCTGCACTTCATATTGTTTTATCAATGCAACCAATTGTCGTAAATATTCTTCTTGGTGGCTAGCAATGGCACGTTGCACTTGAGTTGAGGAGCGGCTCATTCCAATAAAGGTTTCGGATGGGATCGCCATCGTCCAATTGTGCGTATGTAAAGCAACCTTTTCTGAATTTATCCCCAAGCCATCGCTCATTTCCTGTAAAAAATCAAAATTACGATAATAACGGGAATAGTTAGGGCTCATTTTTTCTAACAATGTTTCATAAGCGGCTAGAAATTTGCTATGCTTAAAATCGCGATTGTTTTGAATAACCGCCATTACACCATTGGCTCGGAGTTGGTTTGAGACAGCACAAAGTAACTTAGGACGATCCATCCACTGAAACGCCTGTGCCGCAACGACAAGATCGACCTCCCCGATTTGAGACAATAAGCTTTCAGCTTGGCCTTGATACCACTGCACAGTAGGAAATTTTCTTTGCCCCTGCTTAATCATGTCTGCTGATACATCGATAGCATGATATTGGTGTTCGGTTCCAAGGAGTTTGACAATGCCTTCTAATGCGATGCCTGTCCCAGCCCCCACATCCACGATGGACAAATGCTTTTTGTCCTTAAAAGGAAGTAGCATGGTTTTAAATAAGGTGAGGGGGTAGCGCGGACGATAGCGATCATAATCATCAGCCAATCCGTCAAACTTTTCACTTTGCGGTTGAATGCTTCGTATCATAAAGTGTTACCCTCCTTAACAATTGCTGACATACATAATTGAGAAGTGCTCTTTTGGCTAGTATGTTAAGCATAAATGCCGAAAGAGGGGTGAATGGGAATTGCTCGTGGATACCTTCTACCTTTTTCAAATGATGTGTTTTGGAGCTCAATCGCAATCAGGCTAAGATTCCATACATTCCGATAAAAACTTCGGCATAAACGCCATGAGGAATGTCTTCAATGATTTTAATAAATGATTTTGGTTAACCTTCTTTTCCACCAACATAAGTAGTGGCTGTTGTAAGAGGAAGAAGATCAACAGGTTTTAATGTGTTACCGTAAAGTGTATCTATCATTTTTTAATATTCTTTTCTCTCCATTAGCTATCTTTTCATTGCTTTAAGTGATAAGCAGTGGCGGCGATGGTTAGGTCTTTTGGCATCGAACGGATGTGTTGCAAATTATTCCCATTGGCTGGATGACTAGCTCAGTTTTTCTATTCTTTGCTGCTTTCCTTTCCCTTACTTTGGGGCTTTTAGTGTAATTTCTGTGGTATATCCGTTTGACTTATCATAACGATGTGTAATGATTACGGCTTTCTAATAGCCATTGACTAATAGCCATTGATTTCACTGCAAAACCCCTTGCAGTAGAAGAGGTTGATCAGCCATGATTTTTGGTTGATCCTTCAACATTAAAGAATTTTTGCTGGATGGTACGGCAAAATCTATCCTCTTGTGATACAGCAGTAGCCAAAGCCTCTTCTTTGCATGGGTAGCAACAACGCAAACGCCGCATTGGAGCTGATTTGTCTGATGCTTGACTTGCATTTATCATTCTTTGAAACGATCAAAATATGTAGCTTCAGCAGTGCTATGCTGGGTTTGCAGCTCGCGCATAAATTCCCAGTGAGAACAGTGATATTCATGAATCTTCAGTGCCGTAAAATTGTTCCATATTATATATAGAATGCGTAGGTTCTGATAAGGAATCAAAAAAGATAATATACTGATTTTATTGTACTTTTTGCATGGTGCGCCTCATTTTTATAGAAAAATTAATCATATTATGGCAGAATCAACATGTTCAAAGCCTCAAAATGAGGAATTTTGCTTTCTTAAATTTAATGATCTGAAACGCAAAATTTTGAAAAAATATATGTTTTTAAATGTGGTTATACTACAGAGTGAATGATGTGTGTATGAGGGGATGATTTATGTTCGCTTCAAATTTGAAGGAACGCGTTGCTCTATTCGAAAATAGAACTTTTCTCTATTTTACGTTGAGCGGTTTATTTGCTGCATTTGGAAATGGGTTAAATTATATCGCATTGTCATGGCTCGCCTACAATCAGACAAGTTCAATTCGTGGTGTAGCGCTACTGATGTTTTTTTTCTGGATGCCTAGCATTATTTTTGCGCCTATTTTGGGCGTATTGGCGGATAAATATAATCGTAAAATGCAGATTATTATTTCAAATCTTGCCAGAGGTTTGGTGCTCGTGGCTTGGGTAATACTTTGGCAATTGGGCATAGAAATTGAATTGATGGTCTTATCTGCTCTCTTGGGTATTTTTATCTCTTTTTATATGCCATCAGCTATTCCTTTAATCCAAAGTATTGTTCCAGAAGAACAACTCGTCAATGCAAATGCAACAATCGATATGGTCTATGAACTTGGCACTATCATAGGTATGGGGTTTAGTGGATTTATACTCGCCTATGCAGGAACAAAAGGAACGCTTCTAACAGGCGGTATATTCTTTATTCTTGCTAGTTTATTTAACTTTGCAATGAAGGTACCTAAAAACCGAAGATCTAAGAGTCAAAATCAGCAGAATTGGTGGGAAAATTATATATCGTCACTTCGTTATTTTCAGCAAAATCCGGCTCTTTTTATGCCTTATATGAGCCAGATGATTATTACGACTCTTTTAATGACTATTCCTGTTATTCTGGTTCCCTATACACAAGAGGTTTTGAACGCGGATAGCAAGACTTTTGCAATATTTGAAGCGCTTTATTCAGCAGGTGTCTTTATTGGTGCGCTTCTTTCGCCATTTTTTTGTAAAGTTTTGTCCATCAGAAAAACACTAGCACTTTTATTAGCTGTTATGGCTATTGGTCTTGCCATTCTATCTGTCAATACACACATTCTCATTGTTTTTCCTGTTTATTTTATGATTGGATTTGGCCTTTCGAGCTGGGCTCTTTCAATTTCTTTATCACAACTTTCTAGTGATCCCCAATATCAGGGAAGATTACAGGCAAGCTTTAATGGTATTTCTGGGTGTTTTATCCTTGGAGGCTATCTATTTATGGCAAGCGATACCAATAGCATCTCATCTCAATATATATATTTTCTTCAAAGTATCATTGCATTTGTTGGGATACTCATCGTCTTATTTTACAAAAATGAAAACCAAGAAAAACAATAAATTGCATTTAAATACTGTAGATCTACATTATTCTACAAAGATTTAGGATATTTTACATTTAATATTTTGCTTTTAAAGTATAGATAAGCAAATGCTAAGGTTGGAGTTTTGAGCAAATAAAGCATAAGCTTTGCCTTAAAACTTTTTAACAGTCCTCTCGTTTCATGTTTAAACAAAGTAGAGTGCGAAGCAATACGGCAATTTCTAATTATATAGGGATTATGTTGCATTATTTGCGTTCTTCAAAATCCATATGAATAACTGTGTCAGTCTCATCTTCATTGGTATAAGAGTTTCTGCGATGACGCAAGGTTTGTACAATTTCCTCTTTTAAAACCGCATCTGCTTCGCTTAAACGATGAATACTCAGTTCCAATTCAAGGGATAGAGCTAAGTCCACACACAATTTCAGCTGTTCTCCGATATCAAAACCGCGCTGATAGTCGTCATAAAGACCTACAAGGGTATCGGATAATTCCTTATCGCATAAAGGGGGCATGCTAATTTCTCCATATTGCGGTTTTCCGTGCATCTTTTATATGTTTAAGTGTTATCCTACTGCCATTACCACAAGCTGCCATGCGCGCCAACATTATGGTTTTTTCCATTTGGCAGAAAGTACCAGCTTTGAACCCAATGCTGGTAAGAAACCTTATCGCTTCAGGGGGGGCAATCTCCCAATCGTAAATGCGCGTGATAATATCTTCACTATAGGGTTTACGGCGTTTAAGGTTCATTGCTAAGCGGCTTTTAATTTTTGCATAAGACAGGCCATTTTGACGATGAACCAAACACCCTAAGATCTCATTATTTTTAACCAAAGCTAAATCAGTGCCATTGATAGCAATAATAAGCAAGCATGGCTTGTAAAAATTTAACCTTGAACTTGAATAAGAGAGATGATCTTATTTTTGTAAAACATTAATTATCTTGCCTATTTCGTATTGACTTTTAGACATTGATAAACCTTTTATCTTATGTAATTAAATTCGTGGGAAATGCGCTTAATGCGTACGCTTACAACGAGGTTCAAGCGGGCGTTATCATGCAATGGGAAATACGTCAAAGAATCTGTATTGAGCTTTTTGCTACTTTGAATACGCAACTGCAACTTTTGGGATAACTGTCGATAAAAATTTGTTCAACGGTTAAACTGGTGAAATAGGCAATGGCGTTTTCAAGCTTTTTCATTGGGCAGTGTCCAAATGTTTTTGACACTGGATGACGGTATTTGATAAGCTTCCACGAGCTCTGCCGAGGTTATATTACGGTGACGTAGCTTGGCTAAACTACTATGGCGATCCCATGTTGGTTGTGATTGTCATAATTTCGCTTCTGCTTAAATGGATACTGCTACATCCGTTTTGTGTGGGGTTCTATGTGTAATAACCGCCCATCATAATGAGCAGTAATAAGAGGTATATCTACAAATGGGATATTAGCCGACCCCCATATGTAAATATTATTGATATGACACGACAAAAAAATGAACCCAAAACCCCACTAGCAAAACGACTTATAGAGGTTAGAAAGCTTGTAGGTTTATCCCGTGATATATTTTCTCTTAAAATTGGTATCAGTATTCAAGGACTCGGCAATTATGAGCGCGGTGATAGAACTCCAGATGCGACCGTTTTATCATCATATGGAGAAAAATTCGGCGTTAATCTGAATTGGCTTTTGACGGGTGAAGATGAAATGTTTACAAATATGGCTAAGGCGAAAGCATCTGGTTTAAAACTACAAGCTATCCCCGCTGGGCTTATGAAGAAGCTCGGATATTTGGCTTATACCACCTATCATAATGCGAAAATAAAACTACCCCCTGAAGATGTAGCGGAACGTGCGGCAGAGCTTTATGGAAAGTTGCAGGAGCTTACTCAGAACATCAACGACAGCGAAGAAGTTGAAGCAGCTTTGCCACTTTTAAAATTACATTTAAAACGTCAAATTGAGGCTGAAAAAACACAGCAAGAAACCACACAAAAGACAGACTAATAGCTCTCTAAAAGAAAAAACAAAGGCGTATATTTTTTACTTTTCTGCTGTCAAAATCTAATTTAGAAGACAATGCATTTAGTGGTAAAATATCTAAAAACAATAAGTTATCATCTATTCCGAGCTCTTTTGTCGCTTTTGGGTGTGGTGAAAAATCGTACAATGGATATGTTAATCCAAAGAGTACGCTATGGCTATATTAGCTATCAGACGAAATCCAGCTGTAAATATTTTGGTCATGAAAAACGCCATTTAAATATTCAGCTTTTCTAAGTGTTCCTTCAAGTACAAAACCGCACCGTTTTGCAACGGCATTACTTTTTGGGTTAGCGGTAGAGCATTTAATGACAAAACGATTGATAATATGATGCGAAGAGTAATGTTTCACAAGAGCCTTGATCGCTCGTGTCATAACACCATTCCCTTGAGCCCTTCTATCAAGCCAATATCCAATATATCCGGTTTTATTTCCGTGGTCGATGCTGTTGAAAGAAAGTAAACCAACCGGATTTTCATTGAACAAAATAACATAGGTTTTTTCCTCGTCTTTTTGATACGCGAGAAAACAAGAGTCAAGAGTGTTAGCTGTATCATTTTCATGATTAACAAAACGCGGCCATGCTAGAAATTCACTGAAGTATTCTCTGTTGAAATGGATGGCTTCATACAGTGCGGGAGCAAATTTTTTTGATGGTGTTTTGAGCTGGATATTTTGATCCACCCACAGGGTTTCTTCTCTATGCAGTAAATCTCCGGAGATAGCGGACAGAATGGAGGAGGGCATCCTCGCGGTAAGCACACTTCCTTTTAGCCAGACATACACTGGCGGTTTCCTGCAAGTCCATTCGTTAGCGGCTTGCATATCATAGGAACTACAGCCTCTTATCAAAAAATATTGACCTTCTTTCAAATTATGATTCCCCTGTAGACACAGATAATCATTTTCAAAACAGTTAAATTCAGACAAAATTTGTTCATTTGTGCTAGAGTTTTTACTTTCATCGCTTAACAATGTTAGGAAACCAAGCCGATTGTGCATCGAGGAGATATGGTTGATGCTTAGATTGGTTGGTATGACTTTGGCACCATAGCGATGCTTATAGCCAAATGCTCTTCCCACTATGGTGAGATTCTCTTGGCTTAGGCAGCAGCTTGGCTTAAAAATCAACTTCCATTTTTCAGGTGAATCTGGATCGTAGCTGTTCCATGCATCATGAATGCTACAGAGCATGGCTTCTGGATTGCTGTTTTCCTGTTCTGAGGCGGATGAAATACAATCAGCAAGAAAATGACTATCTATGTAAAGAAGCCCTGATGGTGGCATATATTCAACAAGAAAAGGAAGCCAATCATTCAAAGTATCGCAGACTGTTGGGGAATTTTCCAAATGAGAACCAACGTGAAGATGAAAACCTTTGAGATAAAGATGCTCTGAGTTAGAGAATAAAGGCAAGATATCTCTGAGATATTCTTCTTTGCTTATCCCAAACAGGGAGTTTTTTCCATCATGGTAAAGAGGAGAAAGCTTAATGCTTACGCCATAGCGTTTTTTCTTACGCGCAGCTAATATATTAAGCTGGTGAAGTTCGCTAATACTGCCCACGTGAATGAGGGCATTTTTCTCTAATGCAAGAGATAAATCTTCAATATTTTTGCAAGGGTTATCTAAAATGATGCGGTCATGAGAAAATCCCGTGGTTGAAGCGAGTTGAAGTGCCTCGGCGGAGCAAACCTCTACGCTTAATCCTTCCTCTGCTAATAATTTGCAAAAGATCCCAAGCGAGCATGTTGCAAGAGGAATGGCAATATTGGCATGAGCAAAGTATTTTTTACTGGTTGAAACAAGTGTTCTTACTTTTGCCAAAGCACTATCGGCATCGAAAAGAAAAAAAGGAAGATCAGCATGGTTTGGGCGATTGATAATTTCTTTTGCGGCGTTAATAATATACTTTGGAACTATTTTGTGCGTCATATGCGTCATAATAATTAAATACCTTCCCCCGATAGCCACATCGTGCATTTAGCAGTTTACTAAGAGACAAGGACTGTTTGTAAAATACGTTTTACATAGCATTATCTCGTTGAATGGGTAAATGCATTATCGCTTCTGATATAGACAAAAATATTCACCTCTAGAACATGTATCAAGCGGTTTGATTCAAAAGAAAAAATACGGGTATCTCATACTTGACGAATGCATAAACCAACACTGTGAGAGAAATCTTCCCTCTCTCAACACAAAGTAAATCATTATCGCAAAGGAGTTCAATAGTTTTCGTATCTATATTAGCCTTTTAAGACAATATCAGGAGCTATATCCAGTGGAAAAGCCCAGTATTATTTACCATATTTAAGCTGCTTCTTTTGGTATCGTATTTTTCTATTTTATCCGTGCAAGATCTAGATAGTTTATGCTTTTTTTGGGGGGGATGATCACTTTTTTCTGAGATTTGTCATAGATTATCTCAAGATAAACTGACGAAACAGCAGCATTTATCTGATGATGACAAAGTTGCACAGGAAAAAACATAGCCAGTAATACAAATGTGGCTAAGGTAATGCATTTTTTAGGAAGAAAGGAAAGGATACCTAAAGCTACTCCTGAAATATTCTTTTGCTAAAATAGAGAGGGTGCTGATAATGCCAAAAAGAGAGCAGATTTATTTTGGGTTAGCTCTGAAAAACAGGTTTTTGTTTCTATCGGCACAGTGCAAATAAATCTGTAAATCAGTAAGAATGTTGATAAGTCAAAACAATTGGATCCCCATGGATGAAAAAGTAGAACGATGCGCATAAAGGCGAAGAAGCACCAGAGAGAGTGTATAGAATTCTTCTATTTTGCATCCCCTAACTTCAAAAGATGTATAAAAATAACAGGTCTTGCATGATAAAAAAATATGATGCCTATGGGAGAAGGCAGAATAGGGAATTGTATATTCAAATATCGTGATGAATCGTCTGATTGTTATGCGTAAAGCGACAAGGGTAAATAACCATTTTAGCCATTATATTCTAAATTACAAGCTTTCATAGACGTATGATTAGAATATCGGCGGCTATTATATATATTTCGGTTTTTATTAGAAATAAATTTGTGTCTCACAATAAAAATTATTTTTTATACTCTTGCCATTTTGCTTATGCGCTTTATCTGAAAGGTAGAATTGCTCTTTAAAAAGCTGTTTTTTTAAGAGATGAATCGCGATGTTTTTGAATGGAGATTATATAATATTCTCAAAGTGTTATATTTTTTTATTTTTTAGCTTGAATCTCTTTAGCTAAAAGGGTTGGGGACTTTTCTAAATTCGCTGTTTTTTCAGAGATTTTAGAGTGATGCCGTAGTGATTATCGGGATCAGTGGGGGGAGAGGTTTTATCTTCACTTATTTGTTTTTTAGGTGCGCAAACAGGGTTTTGCCATGAGGATTTTTGCGCGTTGTGATGTTGTTGGACTCTGCTGGAGGAGGTTCTTATGAAAAAATTATATTCAACACCAAATTTGCTTAAAGCGGTCTCATTAGGAACCGCCATGGCAGCACTTTTATCAAGTGTTTCTCCTGTTTTTGCTGCTGGTGTTTCTACAACCGGAGGATTTGTTCGCAATTCGAGTGGTGCTGATGTTCCCTATCCACATGGCAGTCATGGCAGTATCGTCTTTGCCGGTGATGATGATTACTGTGGTGTGGATAATGTTATTGGTCGTGGAGGAAAGCAACAAGAGAATCTTAATAATACAATAACTGCAAAGCAAGAGTTTGAAAATTTTATCCTTGATCAAGCAGACAACAACAGTCGTAATCCTTATGGCACAACCACTCAAAAGGTCACTTGGATGAGTGATGGACAGTTGACTCAAAAGGGCGCTTATATGAGTCCTGCTACGGGAGGATCTACAAATATTATGCCTGAAGCTTATGGTGTTTATTCTTTTGTAACAGGTTGTGGAGCTTCAGCAACGGGGAATTATTCAACGGCATTTGGTGCTGGTGCAACTACAAAGGCTGGTGGAGCACAAGCCTTTGGTGTTTCTGCGCTTGCAAGTGGTAGAGCAAGTGTTGCTATAGGTGTGGGATCAGAAGCATCGGGGCTCTCTACAGTTGCTATTGGTGGACTTGCCACTGCCTCTGGTAAAGATACTGTTGCTTTAGGAACAGAGGCAAAAGCAGAAAAGGAATATGCGATTGCTATAGGCGCAAGGGCTGAAGCTTTGAAGTCGGGTGCTATTGCAATAGGTGGCGTCAAGTCGGACAGAACAGAACAGGCAGATCCTAAAAGAAAAGCAATAGCGGAGGAAGAAAATGCGATTGCTATAGGTTCGCATACTTACGCTAAAATGGTAGATTCCGTTGCTATTGGTGCAAATGCCCAAGCGCTTGTTGCAGATGGGGTTGCTATAGGTGGTGGTTCTGTCTCTCGTATTGAAAAGGGTAAAAAAGGTTATAATCCTGTAACAGATCAAGAGACAACAGAAACTGGTTTTGCATGGAAAAGTACAGCAGGGGCTTTTAGTGTTGGTGATGCTGTTGAAGGTGAATTAACACGACAGATTACAAATGTTGCAGCGGGAAGCCAAGACACTGATGCTGTCAATGTTGCACAGTTAAAAGCTTTGAGAGATGTCATAGCAGGAGGAGGGGGCTGGAAAGTTTCTGTTAGCGATGGAGATTCTGCAGATGTTAATGCAGGCAATACAGTAGATTTTTCAGTGAAAAATAGCAACAAAGTAGGAAAAGACAACTTAAAGATTGAAACGCAAAATGAAGATAATAAGCATAAAATCCAATTTACTTTGAATGATAAGCTTGAACTGACGCGAGTCACCACAGGACAAGCTACTATGAGTGATGATGGCTTTTTTATTAATGGCGAAAACGGTACAAGTATGACTGTGGATGGCTTTTATGTTAATGGTGATGAAGGTCCAAGTATGACTGTGGATGGTATTGATGCTAACTATACAAACGTTAAAAATGTGTTAGAGGCAACTGAAGATCATGAGGCAGTGAATTTTGGGCAGCTGAAAAAATATGTAAAAGAAAACGGTGGCGGCTGGAAGCTTGCTGTTGAAGAGGGAGAGGCTACAGATATTAATCCAAGCAGCACAGTTCATTTTTTTGCTATTGCGAATAATGGTACTGGTAAAAAAAACATAAAAATTGCAAATACAAATGGGCAAAACGTCTCTTTTGATTTAGCTGACGATATTAGTGTAATGAGTGTCACAGCAGGAGAAAGCATTATGGATGCTTCGGGCTTTCGGTTTGAAAATGGTGATGGGCCGAGCATAACTGTTAAAGGCATTCATGCTGGTGATGCAACAATTAAAGGAGTAGCAGAGGGAAAAGAAGATACTGATGCAGTGAATTTCGGACAGCTGCAAAAATATGTAGAAAAGAACGGGGGTGGTTGGAAGCTTTCTGTAGATGGTGAAAATGCTACAGATGTTAAGGCTGGCAGTACAGTGGATTTTGCTGCTGCTGAAGGTGAGAATGGTAGCAAAAATATTAAGATCGAAAAAGACAAGAATAATGTCACCTTTGCTTTAGCTGATAATATTAATGTAATGAGCGTCACAGCAGGAGAAAGCATTATGGATGCTTCGGGCTTTCGGTTTGAAAATGGTGATGGGCCGAGCATAACTGTTAAAGGCATTCATGCTGGTGATGCAACGATTAAAGGAGTAGCAGAGGGAAAAGAAGATACTGATGCAGTGAATTTCGGACAGCTGCAAAAATATGTAGAAAAGAACGGGGGCGGTTGGAAGCTTTCTGTTGAAAATGGAGAGGCTGCAGATGTTGGGGCGGGTAGTACAGTAGATTTTTCTGCTGTTGAAGGTAAGAATGGTAGCAAAAATATCAAAATTGTAAAAGGAGATGACAATAAAGTCATATTTGATTTAGCTGATAATATTACAGTTACGAAAGTTACTGCAGGAAGAAGCTCTATAAGTGATGATGGTATTGTTTTTAATGGGGGTGCAAGAATAACTGTAGATGGTATTGACGCTGGTAATGAAAAGATTACAGGAGTGGTAGCTGGAGAAGACGATACTGATGCAGTGAATTATAAACAGCTTAAAGAACTAAAAGAACTTGCAACACAAGGCTGGAAGCTTTCTGTTAACGGTAAAGATGCTACGGATGTTAAGGCAGGTAGCACAGTAGATTTTGTAGGTGTTAATGCAGAAGAGGGTAATGAAGAAAGTAAGAATGTCAAAATTACCAGAGGCAATAACAATACCGTGAAATTTGAGCTGAATGATATTGTCAGAGTTAAACGTGTAATAGCAGGTAAGGCGAATGTAAGCGATAATGGCTTCGTGATTACTGGTGGTCCGAATATGACTACTGGGGGTATTAATGCTGGAAATAAACAAATTAAAGGAGTAGCAGAGGGTACTGGCGATACGGATGCAGTTAACTTTGCACAATTGAACAAAATAAAAAATGAAATAGCAGGCGATAGTCTTGTTAAATGGGATGAAAAGAAGAAGTCTATCACTATTGGTGCGCAAAAAGACGGCACGAAAATTGATATTGCAAATAAATCAGGTGAGGCTCGAACAATTTCTGGTGTAAAAGATGGAGAGATTTCTGAAGATTCAACAGATGCTATAAATGGTTCACAGCTTTATTCGATGGCTGATAAGATTGCTAATTATTTTGGTGGTGGGGCTCAATATGAGGATGAAAAATGGACAGATCCTACTTTCAAGGTCTCTCAGCGTGAGGTGAATGGTACTATTGTTGAAAAAGAATATCATAATGTGGCTGATGCTTTTGGTGGTGTTGATAATTCTATCACGGATATTTATAACCAGATTAAAAATGTAACAGAAAATAATCTCGTTAAGCAAGAAGGAGAGAATTCTCCTATCACTATTGGTAAAGCAACAGGTGGTACTGTAATTAACATTACAAACAAATCAGGTGCAGATAGGACTATTTCTGGTGTAAAAGATGGGGAACTCTCACGTACATCAACGGAAGCAGTAAATGGTTCGCAGCTCTTTACTACTAATCAAAATGTTAACACAGTGACTAATAATCTGACAACAATTGCTCAAAATACATCAAAGTATTTTGGTGGCAGTACAGATGTACTTGAAGGTATAGAACCAGCTTTCCTTATTGATGGAAAAACACATCATAATGTTACGGATGCTTTCACGGGTGTGAATGTTTCTATCAAGAATATTAATGATAAGATTATTAATATGAAAGAAAATAACCTTGTGCAACAAGAGGGAATTTCAGGTGTTATCACCATTGGTGCGAAAACAGCTGGTACTGAAATCAATATTGCAGGTGTTGGTGGTTTGGCACGCAAGATTTCTGGTGTGCAAGCGGCAGAGAAGGGTGATGAAGCTGTTAACAAAGATCAACTTGATAAAAGCATAAAGGGTATTACTAAAGATGCTTTACTTTGGGATGATGATGAGCAAGCATTTGTTGCACATCATGAAAAAAATGGAGAAAAGACAAAGAGCAAACTGAAATTCCTTTTGGATGGTGACATTTCTCAAGATTCAACTGATGCTATAAATGGTTCTCAGCTTTATTCCATGGGTAATAATATTGCTAATTACTTTGGCGGTGGTGCTAAATATGAGAATGGAAAATGGACCGCTCCTAATTTCAAGATTTCCAAGATCAATGCGGATGGCACTGTTGGGGAGAAGACAAACCATAATAATGTTGCTGAAGCACTTGATGATGTTAATGGCGGCATGGTAAACATTAATAACCGTATTAATGATGTCATCAACAAAGTCGATACAGATGCTTTAAAGTGGAATAAAGATAAAGGAGCCTATGACGCTAACCGTAATGGTCAACCAAGTAAGATTATCAATGTAGCTGATGGTAAAATTGCAGAAGGTTCGAAAGACGCGGTCAATGGTGGACAACTTTGGCAGACCAACGAACGTATCTCTGGTGTTGAAAAAGATGTTAAGCATATTTCAAACAGGGTTGATAACATTTCCAATACCATTGCTGATATTGGTGACACAGTTATCAATATTAATGGCAAAGTGGATAATATTGAGAATAAGGTTAACGACATTGCTGAGGATGCTGTTCGCTATGACAGAGATGAAAATGGTAAAAAGACCAATAAAATCACTCTGAAAGGTGGCAACGAAAGTGAACCTGTTATGATTGATAATGTTGCAGACGGTCGCATTGAGAAGGGTTCGAAAGAAGCTGTAAATGGTGGTCAGCTCCATGATTACACAAAAGAACAGATGAAGATCGTTCTTGATGAATCAAAGCATTACACAGACCAACGTGTAAACAATATCGTTATCGATGCTATTGATGACGCTGTTGAACGTGCTAACAATTACACCAATATAAAGTTTGAAGCTTTAAATTATAACATAGAAAATGCACGTAAAGAGGCAAAACAGGCTGCAGCTATTGGTTTAGCAGTGTCTAACTTACGCTACAATGATACACCTGGAAAACTAAGTGTTGCATTTGGTAGTGGCTTATGGCGTAGCCAATCAGCATTTGCTTTTGGTGCTGGTTATACTTCTGAGAATGGAAAAATCCGCTCCAACCTTTCCGCAACAAGTGCTGGTGGTCATTGGGGTGTTGGTATTGGGCTTAATTTAACACTGAACTAATAAAAACTTTTCTTAAATATGCTCCTTGCCCCTGCTTAATCAAAGCAGGGGCATTTTATTAAAAAGCTTTAACAAATCGTCTCATAAAATAAAAATCTTACCCATAGAGAATAAATTGACATCTAAAAAAATGATCAATAGGCGCAAAAATTATACCAATTTCAAATACACAAAAGCTAAAAAAACAAGGGACCGTTTTTGATAGGAAAAACGAAAACTATTCTAATTCTAATAATGAGATATGATTTTTTATGTCTCAATTGACTTTCATAAATCGGCTCCTAATCCTCCTTTTAAAAGCTGCAGCAATAACAGCTTATATCTTATTTGATTTATGGTTTAAAACATGCTGCAAAAACATGGAGATACGAAGAAAATAGGAAAGCTTTAGAACTCTAGAGCATGTTTTTTTGTGTTTTTAATATATTGTTATGAAGGGGGAATATTATGAAAAAATGATATACTACACAAACGATGTGTAATTTGAGTTTTCTCGTTCACTTTATTGATCATCACTGTTGAAAGTAGCTTCATTAGGCGTTGTGGTGGTCTTATTTTTATCGAATGCTTCTCCTATTTTTTCGGCAAATATTGATTTAACAAAAACATCTCTTAAAAGTGTAAAGAATGCTGCTGTGGTTTATCTGCAAAGTACACTTTCTGCTTATGATAATTATAACAGTGGTATGGAGAGTTATAATTCTGTCATAAGTATTTTAACAACTGACGGAAGGTTTGCATGGGAAGATGCGCAAAACATTTTCACAGCAGGGGCGACAGTTATTTCTGAATCGAGAAGAAACAAGAAGACTAAAAATGCTAGGGTTAAAAACGCTGTTATTTTAGATCGAGAGAAATATACGGCAAAGGAGAAAAGTGTTGCTATAGACTCCATGGCGGGCGCTTTAGGATTAGGCAGTATAGCGATAGATTGCGGATATGATAACCAAGATGACATTGAGGAGTATACATCTGCGAATGGTTACTCTTCAAGAGCGAGGACTGATGGTAAGAGAGCTGTTACTATAAGGTCTAAAGCTGAAACGCAGGCGTATGGAAACGTTATTCTTGGCTCTTAGCTCTTGCGGTTACGATCCTTTCAATAAAAAACGCATCTGATAACAGTGAGGTACGGAAAATTACTGCGGGTACAGCGACTATTAGCAATTATAAAGAGAAGATGACGCACTAGCTTAAAGGGGCAGCAGCTGGTAGTTATCCTTCTGATGTAGTTAACTTTGCACAGCTAAAAGAGATAAAAGATCAAATAACGGGCAATAGTCTTGTTAAGCAAGAAGATGGAGAAGCAGTTGTATCACCATTAGTATGGCAATAGGGGGGGCAGAAATCAATGTTGCAAACAAATCGGGTGAAAGCAGAATAATTTTCGGCGTAAAAGCAGCAGAGAATGATGATGAAGCTGTTAACAAAAAACAGCTTGATGGTGAAATTGCAGATATTACTGACAGCATTAAAGTCATTAAAGAAGCAAATAGCTTTGCTGTTCTCTATGATAAAAAGAGTAATGGTTCTGTTAATCATAACAGTATCACTCTAGGTGGCAATAAAAGCACTGGACCAGTTGCTTTCCTTAATGTCAAAGATGGGGATAATTTGCAAGGATCGCATGATGCGATCAAAATGGCAGCCAAATTAATAAAATATCCAAAGATATTGCACAAGCTATTTTGGTGGAGGTGCCTCGTTCGAGAATGATGCCTTTAAAGGGCCAAAATATAGTTTATCTGTTATTGTTGAAGATGATCAGGTTGCAAAAGCTAACTATCGTGACGTTGGCTCAGCTTTGACAGATCTTAATGCAAATGTGAAGAATGTGAATACTCATCTGACGAATGTGGTCAATGATTTTACAGAATAAATCACCAATATTACTCAAGAAGTGAAAGGGAATGCTTTGTTGTAGAGCAAGGAAGAGGGGGCATTTGTCGCACAGCATGGAGAGGGAAAAACCAATAGCAAAATTAAGTTTCTTGCAAATGGAGACATTTCTGCTCACTCAAGGGAAAATGGTTCGCAACTTTATTTGATGAGCAACCAGTTCGCTACTTATTTCGGCGATGGAGTTAGCTATGCGGATGAAATATGGATTGGCTCCTACTTTCAAGCTAGCACAATTCAAGAATGATGGTAATTCTGGTAAGAAGAAGAGCTATAATAATGTCGCGAGTGCTTTTGATGGTGTGAGTGAGAGTATGTCGAAGATAAACGATCGCAAGAAGTTGTAAATGAGGGATAGCTATGGGAAACACAGCGGCGCATAGTGTATGGACAATCCACATTTACTCTTGGTGCTGGTTATACACCTGAAAGTAGAAAAATCCACTCTAACCTAGTCTGCAACGAGTGTTGGTGGTTATTGGAGAATAGGCAGCGCAATAACTGAAATAAAACAATAAGAAAAATTGACACCTAACATAATCTTCATCTATGAGCGGAAATTCTATAGATAAAAAATTAATTTCACAGAAGCATGTTCTACACTTATTCCCAACAAATAATATACATCAACACCCATTGACGTACACTATTCACCAACACAGCTAAGAAATCTCATTTTTTAATTGCTATTTAATTTTATCTCTTATAATAATTTTAATTGATTAAAAAACTTTATGATAAAAACAAACTTACTTAAGAATAGCGAACTAAGTTCACCCCAAACACACTAAACTTTTATTGGCTCAGAAAGCTTTTAAAAAATTTTAACCTTTTTCGCGAGCCAATACTGTAAAAAATAAATAACTTTACTCTTTATAAGAAACAAAACGAAACTCACGCACTAAAGAGAGGACATTTTATTAAAGCACTATAAACAATCCAAACTTCCCTTTTACTTTAAAATTCATAACCATACCTCTGGTATTAAAATATGTCATTTTTATGTCTTACGCAGTTCCCCTTTTCAATTTCCACAGTCAGAGATTCCGCTATGATAAAGAATATGCTTCCAAATGGCAGAAAAGACAAAAGCCCTCTAATCGAATTACGGTCCAATACCACTAATGACCCCACAAACATTTAGAAAACACCACACACCTACCTCAGCATACTAAGCTTTATATAGAGCGACAAAAAAATAAAACAATAGAGAGAAAATAACACTGAAATATGTCTTTTTTATGTTTTTTTCTTGCTTGGAGAATTTGTTATGAAAAAATTATATGCCACACCAGCACGCAATAACGTCACAAGGCTTCATTTTCCTTATCCATTTTCTTTAGTTAGGGGATTTTCGTTGGTTGCAATGATTGCGTTTTTATCAAATGTTTCTCCTAGTTTTTCAGCAAATATCGATTTAACAAAAGTGCTTCTTACGAGCGCTAAGAGCGCTACTAGGGCTGATTCCCAAGGCGTTATTTCTGTGTATGATGACTCTGCTGATAACAAGAAAAATTATCTAAAAGCACTGAATATTGCTTTGACATCCAAGGTAAATGCTTCTGATGATTATGCAAATTTTTTAACCAAAACCCTTTTGGGTGTGAGCGATTATAGTCCTATAGTAAATGTTTTGACGGCGGATAGCAAAAATTTATTGGAAAGTCCCCTAGATGCAGGGGGGCATTATAAAAAGTCTCTCATTAGTTCATCGCCATTTGTGGTTGATAGCTCTGCAGTTCAACCGCGTGCACAGAGTAATGAGAGTGCAGGTATTATTAATGTATCTGATATCTTGCAAAGCGGTTTAACTAGGGGAATAATGCAGCGTGATGTATGGGGATCAAATGTCATTTTTGGTAATCGCATTCAGGCTAATGTCATTGATAGCGTTGTTATTGGCTATCAAGCGCTGGCGATATTAGATCCTAACGATCAAGAGTTAGCGTCATCCGTTGTCATCGGTTCTAGATCTTCCCTCTATAGAGGTGGGTCAGTTGTTATTGGTGCTGACATAAATGTACTAAAGAATGATGCGGTTGCTGTTGGTCGTTTTGTAAAGGTGAATAAGGACGCCGCTACATCTTTAGGCTTTACTTCAAGAGTAGAGGTAAAAGAAGGCGTTGCGATAGGGAGTTATTCTGTCGCTAATATTAAGGCTGGTATTGCAGGTTATGACCCTATAACAGATGCTGCTTATGCTCCTACAAATGCTGCTGCAGAAGAGGATACGTTATCATGGAAAAGCACATCAGGTGCAGTCAGTGTTGGGAGTATTGGCGATAAAAAAACGCGACAGATTGTAGCAGTAGCAGCTGGTAGTGCAGATACAGATGCAGTGAATGTTGCACAGCTGAAAGCACTCAGAGAGTATGCAGATAAAGGTTGGAAACTTTCTGTTGATGATAAAAATGCTACAGCTGTTAGCATAGACAAGACAGTAGATTTTTCTGCGGGAAGTAAAAATTTCACGATTACAAAAGGCGATAAAGACAACAAGGTAAAATTTGATCTGGCTC
>NZ_BAABIZ010000017.1:0-26884 GCF_039543045.1 Bartonella jaculi | reverse complement strand
AAAGCGTGCACAACCACTGGCTCGAGCCATATAGCTTCGCTGTTTATTGTTTAAGTCTAGAGCTATTTTGTGAGCAACAATCATTGCGATGCCTCTACAGCTTGACGAACATTCTCTAATAACTTTTGATTTTTTCTAGAACGACTTCCATAAAGACGAGCACTGAAAACAGTAATGATTTCTAAAACATCTTTAGCTAAATCTTCTTCAAAACTACTTTCTTCTCCTTGATTGAGAATGACAACCTCAACTTGTTTGGCTTCACAAATGGCGAAGACCAGTTCCGCCCCAAAGCGCAATAAACGATCTTTATGCGTAATCACCAAACGACCTATTTCATTTTCAATAAGAGCATCCAATAAACGTTTAAGACCTTTTTTACGATAATTCATCCCTGATCCTAAATCAGAGATGAGTTCATAAATCCAGCCTTGGCTTGCGCAATAAAGTTCGAGAACCTGTTTTTGTCGCTCTAAATCGTCTGTTTGATCATGGCTTGATACACGAGCATAAGCAATAGTTTTTCTTTGAGAAAGTTCTTTCGAACGAAAACAATCAGGTTTCAGCTTGGAGAGGTCATAACGGCGATGACCTCCCACAGTATGCTCAGAAATAATTTTTCCTTCACATTCCCAACGTCGTAGAGTGCTAATAGAAACCCCCAAAGCTTGAGCGGCCTTACCTATCCCAACAAATCTATTCATAATACGTATTATTACATAGATATAAATAGATTACAAGTAAACTGTGTAAACCCTTTGAACACCAAACAGCAATGGTTATTGGCTATATCATTTGTATATTTCTAAGTTTAGCTGTTAATTGGTGGTATGATACGCTTTTGTTGCGTTTAGCACCATCTAATTATGATTTTATGCTTTTCAAATAATTAGTGGAGAGATAGAAAATAATAAATATTTTTCTTGTATCTTGTAACGTTACACGCTATATTAAGTTATGATTTTAGGATTTAAACATAAAGGGCTAGAAGCATTCTATAAGAGTGGTACCACCAAAGGGATTAGAGTCTCTCATGCTCAAAAACTGGAGCGTATTTTAGGTGCTCTTGAAGTAGCTATGTCCCCAAATGATTTAAATTATCCGTCTTTTCGATTACATCCGCTAAAGGGCGATCTCAAGGGGTACTGGTCAATTACTGTAAATGGAAATTGTCGTGTAATATTTCGCTTTGAAGGTATAGATGTTGAAATGGTTGATTATCTAGATTATCACTAAGGAGTGCTAAAAAATGATGAAAAATCCACCACATCCCGGTGAATTACTGCGTGAAGATGTTATCAAAGAACTTGGTTTATCTATTAATGAAGCTGCAGAGAGGCTTGGTATATCTCGTGTAGCACTTTCTAGAGTTTTAAATGGAAAAGCTGCGGTTAGTGCTAGTCTTGCTATTAGGCTTGAAATGGCAGGTGTGAGTACAGCACGAGCTTGGCTTGCTATGCAAACAAATTATGATTTATCGAAGGCTTTAAAACGTAAACAACCCAAGATACAGCCACTTTCCGCGAGTTCATATTAGTCCTTTCCTATAGCTTATAATTTTTATTTGTTTCTTTTGACTATAGCGCCCTTATTAGCTCTACCCTTTAATCATGATTTCGGAGCCGCGTGAGAAGGACAAAACAAGCCTCTATGGTTCTAGGTCCAGGACGCCGTTAGGCGCCCCGTAGGGGTTTCCTTGACCTTAAGAACCAAGGCTTGTTAGTCCTCTCATTAAACGCGGGTCTGATCTCATGATTTTGGTGAGCGTACGGAGAGTTTGAGAGGCGGTAGCCTCTCATTTTATTAATTATGGACTCACGAAGTGAGTTCTATTTAGGAGCAAATCTATTTTTTCGTGCCTGAGCATTTAGATCCTTACGTCTAAAATATATAGAGCGTCCGCAACGGATAGGGGGTTGCCCTTGCACGAGAATGATTTGTTCGTCTTTTCGCATTTCTTGAGTAATTTCGTGAGGATAAATTAAAGGTCTCTGCTGGACACTGAGATTTTCAGTTCCTTTTGCACCCGATGTCCCTAGACTTTTGCTTTTGCCATGAACTTCGATAGTCATTTTACCACATGCCTTTGATATATTTTCAGCTGTTTTAATATCTTTAATAGCGGCATAACTTACAAAAGCACAACTTTCAAACCATGCCATAGCACCTGATGAACCGAAGTGACGTTCAATTTGTCCTACAGATTGGTAAAAGAGCATGAGTGAGATTCCATATTTACGACCACGGTCACGTGCTTCTTCTAAGATGTTCATATATCCTAAAAGATCAATTTCATCTAAAACAAAGAGAACTCTCTTTTCATATTCTCCATTTGCGCTTTCCATAGCTTTAAGAAAAGAGCCTACGAGAATACGTCCCACTCCTGGATATGATTTTAGAATTTTTGATGGAATATTCAAAAAGATATCGATATTTCCTTTTGTGATATCCGTTGTTTTAAAGTCGTTACCACTTATAAGGTTGGCATAATTAGCGAGAGAAAGCCATTGGGTATCTTTAGAAGCAGTAGCATAGACACCAGAAAAAGTTTGCGGTGCCATATTGGTAAAGACTCCAAGGGTTTCACGAATGAATTGCGATGAAGAATTTGATTGTATTGATTGCAATTTTCCAATAACCGACGGTTCTGGTTCCGATACAATCATACGAAGTGTTTTTAGGTTTTTTTCTTCTAATTTGTACTCATCAGAAAAGACGACATGTGCAAGTAGACCTGTTAACAAATTGTGAGCATGAGAGATAAAAAATTGATCAGTTGAAGTTGATTTATGATTTTCTGAAAGGAGGAGTCTTGCGATTTCTACAAGCCCAGCTTCCCTTTCATAAAGAGGTATTGTTGAATCTAACAACCAATCTAAAGGATTAAAAGCCTTTGTTGAATTTCCATGAGGATCAAGGACATATACGGTATTTTTGTTTGCTTGCTGTCTTATTTCTCTTACCATTGGAGCGATTTCAGTTGAAGGATCAAAAACAACCAGTGGACCAGAATATTTCATACACGTGGGAATAACATTACTGGTTGTTTTATAACCACCAGAACCAGCAAAAAATAACATGTGTGTTGAATCAAAATCAAGATTGTATGTTAGTAATGGCTGCGTGCCTCCTTTGCCCCAAGTTGTTTTATCTTTAGGATTAAAAGCAACATCTTTTACGATATCTTCGTCTACTCGATATCGCTCTCCTATGATGATTTCCCCATTGCTTGGAAAGATGCTTTCTAGTTTTTTCATATTCATCCATTGAGCACCACCGAAGATCATATTTTTTGATTTTTTCAAAGGTGATTTTTTAGGCAAAGATAGATTCATGGTAAAACCAAGAATAATAACACCAATGATTGAACCTGCTAAAACCATTCTGTCAAAGAAAGGGAAAACATCAGCCCATGTCATGTTATTTTGCCCTACATAGGGGCTTAATCTGATATACTCATTTGTACTGTAGTAAGCAGCAAAAAGTCCAAAGACAATTAATGATGCTATGGTGATATTTTTTCTGATATGTCTTTTTTGAAGAAGAATGAATAAAGAACACGAAATCGCAATAAGAGTGAGAATATCTAGAGGTTTTGAACGAACGAACCAATAAGCATCTGGTGTCGTACCGTTTTCTGTAATTTCATTTATTGTTATGTTTACAAGAAAAAGAATTATGATTGAAAAGATAAAAGGACATATTAAAAATATGATTTGTTTACGATCTAAATTGCCTATCATTTTTGCCCCGCGTATCAGTAAAAGCATACTGTCCTATTTTTTGAAAATTTTTATATTCATTTGAATTTATATCAAGTTTTGCAGCATGAATTAAACATCCTAGAATGAAAGACTTATCAGCGTCTCTTAGACCAGCCTTTACAACAAGCCCCCCTAGGGTAATTTTTTCACGCGCATCTTTACGTCTTATTTCGTCTGTCAAGTATCGTATCCTTTTTTCGATGCGTCTTAATAGTCTTATAGATTTTCCAAGATTGTTCAGATTAGTTTTGTTGTTTCTGAAATCGCTCTTTAATTTCGCCAAAGATATTTTTCCATTGTTCACTTGTAATATTTAATTCTGTCAAACCAGCTTCTGCTGCTAACAGTGCAATTTTTTCTCCCTCATACTTTTTAGCAGCTTTAATTTTTTCAAGAAGTTTTTTACTTTTTTCTTCAAGAGCTTTCTTTTCTTCCATAAGTTTATCTAAAGATTTTCTAGCCATTTAAAGATCCTTCTTTTTATCACTATTTATTTTTCTTAACAGAACAAATCTCAAATAACAATACTTAATAGATAGTGCGCATTTTATGCGCTCCTGAAAAATGTCTTTTTCAAAGATTTTTTGAAGGCGCAATTATACGTTTTAAAAATAAAACGTTTTATGCTATAAATTATTCCACAAAAATAAAAGTAATTTTTGGTAATTTTATCTTATGGCAATAGCACATTTACAAGCTAAAATAATCGGTGCGGGAAAATCAGCGGTTGTTGCAGCCGCCTATCGCCATAGAACGAGAATGTTTGATGAGTTAGAAGGTTCTCATACCCATAGATATGATAAGGATAAAGACCTTGTTCATTCAGAAGTGAATATTCCAGAAGATTCACCAAAATGGATTACACAACAACTAAACCATATTAAGACAAATGAAAAAAAGAGTGAATGGTTATGGAATACCATACAAAATAGTGAACGCGCTAACGGTCAACTAGCAAGAGAAATAGTTATAGCACTGCCGTTAGAACTATCACGAAATCAAAATATTTCTCTTGTAAGAGAGTTCATAAAGGAAAACCTTACATCACGTGGACTTGTTTCTGATTGGGTTTATCACGACAAGCAAGGTAATCCACATGTGCATATCATGCATACTTTACGTCCTGTCATAGAAAAAGGTTTTGGAACTAAAAAAATAGCTCTTTTAAATGAAGATGGAACAGTAAAAAAATCTCTTGTGACTATTCGCGATAAACAAGGAAATGCGATAAGGAAAGAAGAGCGTATTGTTTATGAAACTGTCATAGGCAATAAAGACACATTGAAAGATTTACGCAATTCTTGGGGTGATATAGCTACAAGATATCTTGCGGTTGCTGGTCATGATATAAAAATAGATATGCGTTCATACAAAGAGCGTGGTTTATCAATAGAGCCAACTATTCATTTGGGGCAATCAGCAAATGCAATGAGAAAAAAAGGTCTCATTAGTAATGCTGTACAAGCCAATGAAAAAATAAAGCAAAAATCTATCGATATTATTAGAAAAAATCCAGATGAATTGTTGAAGTTAATCTCATTTGAAAAGTCGACATTCAGTCGAATTGATCTTGCTAAGATTATTCATCGATATGTTGATAATAGTAATGACTTTAATGACATTATGGGGCGCTTAGAACAAAGCGATAACCTGATTAAAATTAAAGATCATTCCAATCCACGTAAGATTATTTATTCAACAAAAGAAATATTAAAAACCGAATATGATATGGAACGGTGTATTGTTTCATTGTCTCAAACGATAGGACACGGCGTAAAAGATAAGCAGGTTTTAGAGGCCATAAAGTCTGTTGAAAATAAAGATAAGAGTAATAGATTTAAATTTTCAGAAGAACAAAAATTAGCTGTCCAACATATTACAGATGATAAAGGTATTGCAGCGGTTGTCGGTTATGCTGGTGCTGGAAAATCGACTCTACTGGAGGCGGCGAATATTGCGTGGGCTAGTAGTGGAAAGCGTGTATTTGGTGCGGCTCTTGCGGGTAAAGCGGCGGAAGGCCTTGAAGAAACTTCAAAAATAAAAAGTAAGACTCTTGCTGCGTGGGAACTAGCGTGGAAAAACAAAAAAGACGAATTACGGGTTGGTGATATTTTTGTCATTGATGAAGCTGGAATGATTTCTTCAAAACAACTTTCTTATTTTGTCCAAAAAATTGAAAAAGCAGGGGCTAAAGTTGTTCTTGTTGGTGATCATATGCAGTTACAACCCATTGAGGCTGGAGCGGCATTTCGCGCTGCCGTTGATAATATTGGTTACATAGAATTATCCGGTATCAGAAGACAAAAAGAAGAATGGGGGCAAGTAGCTTCGCGTCAATTTGCACGTGGACAAGTGAAAGAAGCTTTAGAACAATATAAAGAAAGAGGATTCATTTGTGAGACAAAAACACGTGACCAAGCCATAAAAACTCTTGTTAAAGATTGGATGGATACACGAATAAAAGTAGAAACAAAATGTGCGGAAGAAGGAAAAACTTTACGCGGTGACGAATTACTTGTTATTGCGCATACGAATGCGTCCGTAAAAAAATTAAATGAAGAAATTCGAACCGCTCTTAAAGGTGCTCATTTACTTAAATCTGAAGATAGTACAAGCATCACAAATTTTGATACCCTGAAAGGTCAACGGGAGTTTATTGTTGGTGACCGAATTATCTTTCTTGAAAATGCTCACTTTGAAGAAAAACATGCCCCGGAATTGGGAAAGCAAAAAGTTAAAAATGGTATGTTGGGAACTGTTTTATCTACACAAAATGAAAGAGGAAAACCTCTTTTGAAGGTGCGTCTTGACTCTGGCAAAGAGGTTGTATTTTCCAATCAAACTTACCAAAATGTTGACCATGGATATGCAGCTACTGTTCATAAGAGTCAAGGTGTGACCGTTGATAATGTTTTTGTTTTAGCTTCTTCATCTATGGATCAGCATCTTGCGTATGTTTCTATGTCTCGACATAGATATCAGTCACATCTTTATGTTGCCGAAGAGGATTTTAAAAACGTTCGATTACACGAACATAAACAGATTAAAGGTACAATAACTGGTGAACTTGTAGAAGCAGGGTATGCTTCTTTTAGTGAAACTGCCAAAAGCAAAACACCTTATGCGGATATAGCAACAACCCGTGGAGTTGAACGTATTTACGGCGTAAATCTGCCTTCTGCAATAGATGGTGCTCGTATTGAACTTGGTGACAAAATATCCGTTCGTCAAGATAAAGAAACTATTGTTGTTAACAATAAAGAAATCAAAAGAAACATTTTTAATGTTGATTTAATAGAGCGTGGAGATCCTTCTTTTATTGCTTCTACCAAGCAATCAGATCGTACAAATACCTATGAAAAATTAGTAGCAACTCTTTCTAGATCTAGTGTTAAAACAACTACTCTCGATTTTTCTGAATCTCCAGATTATCGCGATTATATCGCCAAATTTACAGAAAATAGAGGAATTGATGTTTCCCAAGGTATTGGGGAAAAAGTTTCCTCTTACGTTGATCGTAATAAAGAATGGTTGCAAAAACAAAAAGAGAAAATTGAAACCCTTTGGGGTAGAGCAAAGACAGCTTTCAGTAAACTTGAAAAAGAAGAGCCCAAGGTTGAGCAATCGCAAAAAGATTTGAATAGGGTTTCGAAAGAAACAGAAAGGGCTCCTTACCTTGCGGCTTATACGGATAACTCTAATCTAGAACAGAAGGTGCTAAGCGCTCTTAGAAATGAAAAATCTTATGTTGATACGTTTAAGGAATTAAACAATCGTTTGGCATCTATTTATAAAGATCCACAAGCAGCTGCACTTAAGATTGAGCAAACAATTTTAACGGGGAAAGGCGATAAACTCCCTGACATTTTAGCTAAGTCTCCAGAGAAGGCTGGTGAATTGCGTGGGTCAGATCGTTTAATCGATAAATTAAAGGCGATAGGAAAAGAACGAAAAGAAGCGCTTTACAATGTTCCTCTTGCTGTTTCTACCATGAGAGAGCTTCAATCCTTTTACAAGAATTCTTACGAGATCCATATGGATAGGGTTACACGAGAGCGTGAACAATTAAAAGTAGAGGTTCCGTCACTTTCACAAGAAGCAGTGTCTTATATGAAAAATGTTGAGGCTGGTCGTAATGATTATTCGAAGATACCAGAGCCGGTTAACAAGGAGTTTTCAAAGCTACAAAGTGCTTTAGATAAGCGTTTTGGAAAGGATGCCATTCACAAGCAAGATTTTGATTTATCTAAAGCACTCTCAAAACAACAGTCTCCAGATAAAGAACACATGAAAGAGTTTCAAACGGCTGTTAAATTTCTGCAACAAAGACAACAAGAGCAAAACAATACGATAGCGCGTGAAAGGTCGAAAGATATCAGTAAAGGCAAGGAATAAAACCTTGCCTCTGTAGCGCATTTGTGCTACAATAAAGGGCAAATAAAGGAGGATTTTATATGTTGAGTGAAGACGAAATTAAACGACGTCGCTTTGCTGCTAAAAATGCATTAGCAAGCCAACGTTTAGAGGGGTTGGAGCCAGATCCACAGGTCGTTTCTCAGATGGAGCGGGTTATTATTGGAGAACTTGAAACAAGTGATGTAATCAAGGATTTGATGGAACGGATAAAACGTGGTGAAGTATGAGAATACAAACGATCCTTATACTGATCCTAAAACTGGTGTGATGTATAATAGGCTTGGTATTAAAGACAAAGCCACACTAAGGAGTCTGGAGTCTGCTTTTGCTTATATAAGGTCTTATGAACTTGATAGTACTCCTATTAGGGGTAAGTTTGACCTCAATCATATGAAAGATATTCACAAGAAGCTATTTGGTGACGTCTATGAATGGGCGGGAAAGATCCGTTCAATAGATATTACCAAAGGTGGTTGTTTATTTGCTTATCATCATCAGATTGAAAATTACGCGCCGAAGATTACACAGCAGCTTGCCAAAGAACAATATCTGCGTGGTCTTGATGCGGATGAATTCAGCCAGAGAGCTGGATATTACATGGGTGAAATAAATGCGTTGCATCCGTTTCGAGAGGGAAATGGACGTACTCAGCGTGAATTTATTGGTCAACTTGCTCGTGAAGCTGGTTATAATATTAACTGGGACGCTATTACGCGAGAGGAAATGACAAAGGCATCAATTGAGGCACTTTATGGTACCCCTGAATTACTGTCTGAGCTTATTCGTAAGAATCTTACTGAATTTACAAAAAATAAAAATGTTGACGTTTTACAAGGTCTAGGAGAAAAAGTTTCCTCTTACATTGAGACCAATAAAGACTTATCGCAAAAACAAAAGGAAAAAATTACGACCCTTTTGGAGAATACAAAGACAGCTTTTAGCAAACTTGAAAAAGAAGAGCCCAAGGTTGAGCAATCGCAAAGAGATTTGAATAGGGTTTCGAAAGCAACAGAAAAAGCCCCATATCTTGCGGCTTATACGGATAACTCTAATCTGGAACAGAAGGTGCTAAGCGCTCTTAGAAATGAAAAATCTTATGTTGATACGTTTAAGGAATTAAACAATCGTTTGGCATCTATTTATAAAGATCCACAAGCGGCTGCACTCAAGATTGAGCGAACAATTTTAGCGGGGAAAGGCGATAAACTCCCTGACATTTTAGCTAAGTCTCCAGAGAAGGCTGGTGAACTGCGTGGGTCAGATCGTTTAATCGATAAATTAAAGGCTACAGGAAAAGAGCGAGAAAAAGCGCTTTACAATGTTCCTCTTGCTGTTTCTACTATTAGAGAGCTTCAATCCTTTTACAAGAATTCCCATGAAATCCATATGGACAGGGTTACACGAGAGCGTGAGCAATTAAAAGTAGAGGTTCCGTCACTTTCACAAGAAGCAGTGTCTTATATGAAAAATTTTGAAGCTGGTCGTGATAATTATTCAAAGATACCAGAGCCGGTTAACAAAGAATTTTCAAAGCTGCAAAGTGCTTTAGATAAGCGTTTTGGAAAGGATGCCATTCATAAGCAAGATTTTGATTTATCGAAAGCATTCTCAAAACAACAGTCTCCAGATAAAGAACACATAAAAGAGTTTCAAACGGCTGTTAAATTTCTGCAACAGAAGCACATACAAGAACAAAACAATGCGATAGCGCGTGAAAAATCAAAAGATGTGACACGGTGAAAGCAAGGATAAAGCCTTATGTTTGTAGCCCTATTAAGCCATATGACAAAAGAGAGGTAATCAAAGGAGGTTTAATATGAGTGTAGAAAAAGATGTTGTACGTGCACGCATAGATAAGACGTTAAAAAAACAAGCCAATGAAATATTAGAAAGTCTAGGACTTACGGTGTCTGATTTTATTCGGATTGCTTTGACAAAAGTTGTCAATGAAAGAGGCTTGCCGTTTGAGATGTATATTTCTAATGAGGAACAGCCTGAAACTTTCAAGAAAAGTGACAAGGGCGAAGATATATACAGGGCTAAAGATATGGAAGATTTATTTCGTCATTTGGATATTTGATATTTCTGATCATAAATAAGCTTTTAATTTACATCATTATAGTTACGGGCATCACGTGATTTTTTATTGACAATTTACGGGTATCCCGTATATTGAATAATGTATGCAAACAGTGATTGAAACGACAGCTTATTTAACTTCTGCAAAAGAAGAAGGCATATCATCTGAAGAATTGTTTAATATTGTTTCTTTTATTGCTGCTAATCCAAATGCTGGTGATCTTATACAAGGTACAGGTGGAGCAAGGAAAGTTAGATTTCCAACAAAGCATAAGGGTAAAAGTGGGGGATATAGGGTTATTACCTTTTTTGGTGGTCAAAATATTCCGGTGTTTCTCTTAGATATTTATAGTAAATCATCTCAAGGAAATTTGACAAAATCAGAGAGAAATGAGCTGAAGAAAATTTTAACGGCGCTTCTTGATGAATATCGAAAGGAAAAATAATGGATAAGACAAGTAGAGCTGGTTCTCGTATATTACAGGGTGCTCGTGAAGCTCTTGCCTATGCTAAAGGTGAAGCGGATGTCACTAAATTTGGTATCCATATTCCTGCAAATGTTGATGTCAAAAAAATCAGAAAAAATATTGGGTTGACACAGGCTCAATTTGCGGAGCGTTTTGGTTTTTCTGTAGGTCGCATTCGTGATTGGGAACAGGGACGATATTCCATAGATACTTCTTCCCGTTTGTTGCTTTCAATCATTGAAAATGAACCCGAAGCGATCAATCGTGCTCTTAAAAAATCTCTATTGGCATAAGAAGGGTGGTGTCGTTTTTTTAAAAAGCATCACGGCGCTTGAAGGGGTCGTAGTAAATTTCTGTGACACGAAATTTGCCTTCAAGGCGTTTGCATTGGATGATGACGTCTATCATGGAAATTAATAAGCCGCGGATATCTTCTCTTACTAAATTACCACCTCCGTCACTTTCTTTGACAAGGAGGGTCATTTGTTCAAAGGCGGCGAGGGCTGTGGAGGCGTGGACGGTGGTGATGGAGCCTGGGTGACCAGAGTTGACATTGCGGATATAGTAAAAGGCTGTGCCATCACGCAGCTCTTGTAGAAGAATGCGGTCGGGGCGCATGCGCAATCCCGATTCAAGGAGTTCTTTTGCACCCGCTTTTGCTAGTCCTTGATTATCTTTTGAGTAAAAAAGTTGCACTTTGTTTGAATGGGGAACAACAAGTTCTGGAGTGTCCTCAATGGTGAGAATGCGTTCATAGTCAGGAATTTTGGCAATTAAAGCTTTAGAAAGAGTGGTTTTTCCCGAACCGGTTTTCCCAGATATCAAAATATTTTGTTGGGTAATAACCGCTCTCTCTAAAAATTTACAAAAGTCTTTGGCTATAAAGAGATCGGTTAATTCTTTTTCCGTATCAGAAAGTTCACCTGCTCGTTTTTTCATTTGTTCAAGGGGGGTAAAACTGACGTTTCTTGTTACAGAAAACAGTTGGTTTTCGTGTAAACTTTCAAGAGAAAAAGTGCGCGATGAAGGTTTACGAATTGTCATGCTGATGGTATTGGGCGCAACGGCGGGAGGCATGACGATTTGTATGCGTTCATTATTGGGGAGTGTGGCAGAGAGAACAGGGTTTTCTACACTGATCTTTTGTGTTGTATAAGCGGCAACAACTTTTGCAATGCCTTCTAATTCACTGTAGGTCAATTCTTTGATAGTATGGGTTTGCCAACCATTTGGACCTTCAACGATCACTTCACCAGGGCGATTGATGACAATTTCAAATAAATTATCGTCATTGAGGTAGTCACTTAAGATCTTCAACTTCGTTAAGACGATAGAAGCGCGTTCTGAATTTTTTGCTGTGGGCATAATTTCTTTTTACTACATTTGAGGATGGTAGAAGAAGTTTCTCGGAATAGAGCGTGGGAAGATTTTGTTTCTTCTTGTTGTAATGGAGAGTTTATAAACGGAAGAAAAATCCAAATCCCGTGCCACAAAAATGTTGACGAGTTCACCTTGGTATTTTTCTAAGGTAGGGGGGATGTTGATTTGGTTTTCAAGGGCTATACTTGCTGCATCTTTTCCGGTGTTGCTTGCTTCAGAGTTGTTAAAACCACCCCTTGAGTTAGAATTGCCTTTATTTTTATTGGTTAGGTTTGTTGTAACACTATCAACAACGGTGAGTAATAATGCTGAGCTGAAGCGTTCCCACCAATGTGTATTGACGTTGCCGTCAAAGCCGGCTCTTCCTAAGCTGTCGGTCGCTGGGGAGGCAAGGTTGATGATGACACCGGTCGGGGTTTTTGCTCTTGTCCAGAGGACGAAGAGACGGGATTGCCCTTGTTTGATGCCTCCGCGATATTCGCCAACCACTTGGGTTCCTTTATCAAGCAAAACAACGCGTCCATTGTCAGAGAGGATATCACGGTTAATAACACAACTTGCAAAGCCTGGTTGATCACTGTTTAATGCGGTTTCTAAAATACAGGGGATAGAGGTTCCCATAGCGATAATAAAGTTTCTATTTCCCATTAATCTTGCTCTTGTACCTTCTAGTTGTGTAGGTTTTAGAAGTGAGGGAAAGCTTTGTGAATCATTATTAGGAGCTTCATTTATATTATTACTATAGCTATTTCTCGGCATTTGATTTGAGGAAGGGTGAGAATTATTCGTAAAAGCTAATACGGGAGCACGTTGTGCCGCATCGAGTAAAGGATCATTTTTAACTATTTTTTCGGGTGTTGTTGATGGTGTTGGTAGTGTAATTGGAGAAATTTTTGCTCGTGGTTCGGAAGAAACTAATTCTAAAGGAGCAAGCGAGTTATTAAAGTCTTGTGATTGTTTTTCATGAGATTCCACAGTGTCTTTTTCTTTGGGGGTGGATAAGATGTTCCAGAGCACATATGCGCAAAATCCTATAAAGGCTATAACGACAATTATTTTTGTTATTGGTGATTTTGATACATTGTTTTTTCCATCACTTATTGAGCCTCGTTCTTCAATAATGGTTTTATCACTCATGTGTTGGTCCCCTCTAATTCCCGCTTTATTTAAAGATCTGATGCAATTTTACGTTCAACAGACGGTGAGGTTGTTCCGGTATCTGGATTGATGCCTTTCGGTTGATAGGCTTCGTTAAAGATGCAGAGGACATTTCTTCCCTGTCTTAGGGTGAAGCGCGCGCTAATGGCATGAACAATGACCATGTTGCCTCTTGTAGTTTTAGGAACAAGGGATTCTGTTCCGTCATTTTCTACAATGTAAATGGCAGGGATTTCTTGGTTGTTGGGAAAAGAAAATGTTGTGGTTTTACCATTGTCGTAGACGGAGGAGGGTTCAAGGATGCTTGAGCCTTGTGCGGTGTAAGCCCAATTGCGTGGTCCGAAGGTTTCATAAGCATTGAAGACATTATCAATATATTGAGCTTGTTTTTTTTCTTGTCGCATCAAGGCGGCAAGCCTTCTTTGTTCTGCTTCTTCTTGGGGGTAGCGAAATTTCACGAGGAAATAGGTTTCTTGTCCAGAAGAAATTTCTCCATCTTTGATGATCAGTTCAAATTGATAGGAGCGCTTTGAGCCATCAAGCTTTGTGGTGACGACTTGGAGATTGGTGATAGGTTGGACTTCGCGCGCTTTGAGGAAGAGAATATTACCAGCGGGGGCGACTTCCCATGCAACACTGTTGCCAATGGCGACATGCGCAATTTCTTCATTGGGAGAAAATTCTATCTGAACGGAAGAGCGTATAGAGCCAATAATTTTTGTGACATTATAAGCATCATAATTAATAAAGCGAATGCGGCTATCGCTAGGGGCGCGGGTGGGAAAAACACTGGCATTGCCTAAATGAGAAGAAAAAAGAGCGATAGCGCTTAGGAAAAGAAAAGTTTTTTTCATGATCAGTTGACCACTTCTGGATCGGTTCTATATGCACTAACAATAAACCCAAGAGGATTTATCAGACGGTTTTGGACAGAAATGGGGGCGTTAACATATTTAAAAGTAAGTGTTGCAACCCAATGGGTGATGAATTCGTTGTTTTTTTCATTATCGCGTACGGTTCTGTAGTAGCGCACTTGTGCTACATTTTTATTGATAAATGAAATTGATTTAATAGTTATTGTTGCGATAGCATTTTTATAGAGAATTTGTGGGCTTTGCGGATTTTTAGCTCCATACCATGCAGAAAATCTTTCTCGTTCTTCAAGAGAAGATAGAAGAGAGACTGTCTTGAAGTTATTTTGTGTTTCTTCTACAGCAAAACCTTCGCGTGCTCGGACATATTTTGCGGCAAAATAACGTGTGATGGCTTCGTCGACATTTGTGGGACCTTCTTTTAAGGCTTCCACGACTTCTGTGATGCCGGTTGAATTGTCCACGCGGATGACAAAAGGCTCTACAGTCTTAAGCGGTGTGAGAGTAATGACCGCAAGCGAAGAGATGAGTGCAACAACAACGGCTATCGCGGCAATCGTGAGGGAGGCGCGGGTGATGCGGCGTGATGCTAACATGCGGTCTTGATCAAATGAGCGTGCTTCAGCAATGTACTGTTCTACGTCTTTTTCTTTCATGCTTTTTGTCCGCAATTTTTGTAAGATTTCATTTCTTCATCGGTTAGTTTTTGGGCTAAAAGCATTTCCAGTTTGCCCTCTTTTTTGGGGGAGGGGCTATTGTTACTGATGATAATAGGCGTGGGTGTAGGTTTTTTACCTTCCCAATTCCACATTGATCTGTTGAGTGGACGCTTAGAATATCCATTACATTTTGGGAGTGACTTTAGAGTGTTTGAAGATACACAGCCACTGAGAAAGAGAAATGGTAAGATAATCCCAATTTTTTTTAAACCCCGCATTTTGAAATTATCCTCCTCTCAATTTTGATGCTAAATTTTTTATCCCGCCAATACCAGCACGTCCAGCTGCAAGAGCACCACGACCAGTTAATTGGCTACTATGGTGTGCTAAATGTGTTGATCCTGTAAGAGCTGCTCCTCCAGAAGCTAAAGCAGAGGCAATACCGGGCAAATGGATAAAAAGGTAAATTCCACCAATGCCTATAATTAAAAATTGAAGTACAGAAAACATGATATCTGTAAGGTCACCCGAAAGGATTTCCATTGCAAGAGTTACATATACGTTACCAAGCAATACGACTAATACCTGTAAAATGAGAAAGTTTGCTAATTGACCTAACCATGCTTCTGTAAAACGTCTTGTTGTTGAAAATAGACCCAAACCTATAAATAGTGGTCCCACTGATATGACAAGAAATGACCCAAATTTAGCAAATATTGTGACGATAAAACCAATGGTGCAAAAAAAACCAGAAATAATTAAGCAAATAAGACCAGCAATCCAGTTAACAATATACGTACCAACTTCAGTCCATCCGTTGTATTTATTTGCTGCATCAAAGGCATGCGCATAAGCATTTTGTATCATATTGTCCCAGACATTCTTATCAGAAGCTGCGCCTTGTGTAGCATTTGAAATGGCATTCGGCAGATCAGTAAAAAATATATTTGTAATCCATGTGTTATAGCTAGCGGCTTTTGTGGTGAGTGTAACGATGATGCCAAGTTTGAAAGTTGTTGCTATAAAATCCCACAATGGCATAGAAGAACGCCCGTACATAATGTTGTACCCTATAAATGCTATATAGATTGTACAAGCTGCTGTAAGAGGAGTAGATAAAGCGCCTGAAAGATTGCTAATAGTTTTAACCATTATATCTGTAAGAGCATTCATTAAACGCTGATCTATCATGGTAAATATATCTTTTGTTACCATTGGATATCCATTTTATAAAATTTTTATAAATACTTTTATTTTTAATTATTATAATAATTTTTATGGATCAAAATTATTATCGCGTTTTTGTTGTGCTCTTCTTTTTTCATATTCAGCATTTCTTTTAGCTTCTTCTTCTTTTTGTTTTTTTTCAATCTCTTCTCTACGTTTACGATTTTCTTCGTCAATTTTTGCTCGACGTTCTTCGTGAATTTGATGATCGGCTAGTCGTGCATTTTGACAGTTTTTCGAATTTCCTGTGAATCCACATCTCACCGCCCATTCTTTAAGTAATTTTTCATCTTTTTTAAAATCTTCTACACTATAGGTTTTTTCACATCCTGCTGTGAAAATTGCGGTACAAAACAACAATGTTGTTATGATTATCTTGTTCATGTTCAAGTGCATCTTTTTTCCTTTTATTTACCACGGAGTTGTCTTGCATAGTCTTGGTATCGTTTACTAGCTTCTTCTCTAATACGTATTGCTTCAGCTTCTTGTTGAGCTTGCTGAATCATAGAAGCGGCCTGTGTTTGTAAGACCTCTGCTTGTAATATTGCTTGTATCGCTGCTAATTGTGTTTGAGCGTCTTGAACTTCAGCAGCAGTTTTAGCGTTTTTGAGTTTCTCAATGACCTTGTTAATAGCTTCTTTCTTGTTTGTAGCATCTTCGTAAACAGCTTGCCCTGTTGCTGCTTGTCCTATATTACGATTTTGCATTTTTGCTACTTCTTGCTTGTAAAAGGCATCAACTGCTTCTTTTGAGCCTCCACCACCTGACGGCTCTTTGTATGAAAGTTTTTCTTTCCATTTTTCAATATTTCCGCCACCAGATCCACCGGTGCCTTCTATAGATTGTTCTAACTGATTAAAATCAGAGGGTAGAGCAGCACTATTTCCTTGTTTGTTTAGTAATTCTTGAAGTGCGGACAAATCGGGTTTTCCATTTAAAGAGCTATATAATTGTTTCATTTGATCGAGTTGATTCTTTAATTGATCAAGCTGCTTGTACCCTTGTTGAACTTGCTCTGTTGCTTTATCAACTTGTTGCTTCAATTGGTTAAGTTGTAGTTTGCCTTGATCGAATTGTTTGATCATTTGTCCTACAGCCGCGGGATCATATACCATGATAGCGAAGGCATTTGTTTGAAAACCAAATGAAGCTGCACAGAAGGCTGTTGCACATAAAAGTTTTTTCATTGTTTTGACCTTTCTTGGAAAATGGGAAGCCATTTTTCTGGAGAGGCACCCACTTCTTCCATAATCGTTTCGAGAAGTTCAATGTTTTTCGTGGTGCCGCTTAAAATGGCTATTTCATCATCAAAACCGCGTAAATTCAGTTCTGCTACCACAGAACTTTGCCCCTGCTTGATGAGAAAACGCCGTGACTCCCGGCTTAACTCTGCTTGTATTAGGTTAAACTCCCTGTCGGATAATTTAAAACCCTCTACATAATCTGAATGATTGCCCTTTTGATTGGGAAAATAAATCTGAGTAGGACATTGCTCTATAATGGTGTGGGCTATCGTTGAATTAATCGCATCTTTGGGTGATTGCGTGGCAAACAACATCAAACCATTTTGCTTCCGAATGGTCTTTAACCTGTCTTGTGCAAAGGCTTTAAAGGAATCATCCTCTAGCGCTTTCCAAAACTCATCAATGACAATGATAATACGACGCCCGTCAATCAGAGACAGAATCCTATGAAAGAGATACATCATTAATGGTGGACGAATTTCGTCATTGTCCAAAAAATCCGTCATATCATAACCAATAAATTTGGCATCAATCCCTATGTCATCATCAGGATTGTCAAATACCCACCCTAAAGCATTGCCTTTACACCATCTCTCTAAACGCCCCGCTATCCCCTCCCTGTGCGTGGTGTCAAAAAACATTTGTAAGGCTGATATGGTCCGTTGCTCCTTAGGCAATAGAGCAAGTTGGTCAACCGCAGAAGCAATATCTTGCCTTTCAGATTCACTAATCTTTTGACCCTCAGCAGAAACAAGTTTGGTAATCCATTGCCGTAAAAAAACCCTGTCTGCTGGATTGCTATAATCTAAACCTTTTAAGGGTGCTATCCCCGTCGGCTTGCCGTTTTTCAAAGGCATATATGTGCCGCCACCCGCTCTGACAAAAAGCTCTGCTCCACGGTCCTTATCAAAAAATACCATATTGGGATCATGCTTTTGAAGTTGCGCTAGTAAAAAATTAACAATAACCGTTTTACCAGAACCAGACGGACCACAGACAAAGGTATTGCCTAAATCACCAAAGTGAAAGTTAAAATAAAATGGTGAACCAGCAGATGTCTTCATCAAGGCTACCGCTGGTCCCCACACATTGCCATCTATTTTGCCAACCGGAAAAGAATGAAAAGGTGAAAGCGCTGCATAATTGCGGCTGGTTATCGCGCCAGAGCGGGTGCGATAGACATAATTGCCAGGCAATTGTGCCCACCAAGCCGCCGCTAACCCTAAATCCTCCCGCGCAATGACAGCACCACCATTTGTGAGTTGAGAACGCGCTTTGGCAAGATTATCAGTTAATTCTTGGGTGCTATCGGCAAAAACAGCTAACGATAAATGATGCTCCCCTAAAACAAAACGGTTGGATTCAAGATCATCGAGGGCATCATCCAGCTCCATAATTTGTGAGCCCGCGCGATCTCCCGCATTGACCATCTGGTTTTGTTTGCGACCCATAACCTGCTTAGCAGCATTTTTGCTCTTGAAAACAAAAGATTGCGTAAAAATAAACTCAAAGGGAAGTGTTAAAAGACCATCCGCCATGCCTATTCTGGTTTTGGCTGGATATTCTTTCCAACCAAACATGCCAGCAAAACGCCGTCCTGCCTCGTAACGTATTTCTATAATCTCTTTGCCAAAAATGAGACGGTCTGAATAAACAGTCGACGCTATTGTCCCCCATGTGAGGGGTATGCGTTCACGACGACCACCTACCAGTTGGTGAATAAACTCACTTTGCTGCGAATAAATAATGCCTTCATGTTCATAAAGACTTAATCTTCTTGCGCCATAACGCTCTAAATTTTGAATGACATCTGTCGTAATATCTTCAAGCTTGCGAACCGATTCTGCGTCAACTTCTGTCTTTTCTTGCTTAGCTTTGCCTAAACGCTTAAAAAATTCCACCATTTTATCCGTCTTATCAACGTGTGGATTCCACAAAATCGAAAGATAAAGATCATTACGATAAAGCTCCTGGGAAACCATCCGTTCACGGTATTTATCATCTAATTGCTTGGCAAATGCTGAGCGAAAAGTCCCATCCGGATAAACAGTTTCACGCTTTCGGATAATATGGCTATAAAGCGCAATCCGTTCATCTGCAATGTTCTTAAACAGATTATTAAGCTGTTCGTGAAGCACGTTCAGATCAATGATATCTGCTGTCTCAAAGTTAATGCCTTCAAGAGCAATAATGCTCATGAGAGCACGCGAATCCAGTGCAATGACATGCTTGTTAACATGGCGAACATAAGGAATGATCGCTTCTGGTTGCTTTTCACGTTTGTACATAGCAGAAGCCATTACAACTCCCCATAATTACGAATTAATCGTAATGGAGAAATACTTCCCCCACCCCATAGACTAGAATTTCTGGCAAAAAGACTAGTCTTTTGCCATGTCAGAAGAATACGAAATTTATTATGGTCATGCTTTAGAATTTCTTTGAATATGAAATGGATAGCAATCCCAATGGCTACAAGAAAGATATTACCTGCTATAATAAACAGCATCATTGTTCCTATCGCATTTAATCCCATAGCTTCCACCGTCACGCCTGCAATCATTGCAGGGCGCGTACAAGCAAGAAATAACGTATCTTCTGTTAGCTTATCGCGCTCTTTCATAGCTTTGAGCTGTTTTAGTAAGTTAATGAGCAGAAAGCATTGCTGCGATTTGTGTTGCGCCAAAGACTATACCGATACCAACACAAACAAAAAATGCTTTACGCATTTCAACATAACCAGCAATCCATGCAATCCCAATACCAGCAATCGCAATCGTCGCAATCGATTTTGCAATCGGTCCTGTTAAAGCGTCAATTACTTTTTGAAGAGCGCTTTCAATATTACCAAAGCTTTGCGCAAATGCTGGTTCACTCAGTGCCATGAATGCAACAAAAAGCATCAATGTTGTTGTTAACCATTTTTTTTGTGTATTGGATAAAATTAATTTTTGTAAGGTATGTTCACAATTGAACGAATTATTCATGTTTTTCATGAAAACCCCCTCGCTATTTTAAAGTTAATCATAAATTTTTAAATATTAATTAGGCATCATATAAAATGAAAAAAAATATTTTTCTACTATAAAATTAACAATATTTAATATTATATATGCAATTAGCGACAAAATATTCAAAATGATATTTTAAAAACTCTTTAATTATTCATTAGATATTTTTAAATTTTTTATGTACTGTTTTATTTAAGTAAATATAGAGATCATGGAAGCTATAACCCCATAGACCATAATTGACCAAGCCCCCTATTCGGTGCTTTTAAAAAATGAAGACAATATTCCACAACGAGCCTTAACAGGTAAAAGTTGACCACAAGCCATAAGTCTTGATGGACAACTCTCGTCATGGAAAATTGTTTTTATTTAAAGCTCGCTTACTCGTATAGGTTGCTCACTACAGCGCTATATGGGAGCGCGTTCCCTGCCCTATACGTCATTTCGCTTCGCTATCATGACAGGTTGTAATCGGTTGTATTGCCATTCAAAACAGTTGTTTGAGATCTTTACCATATTGAAAAAAAATTTTTTTTCATATACGCTTCGCCTTGACATGCTTTTTTCAAAGCTATGAGTCGTTTCAAAGTGAGGGAAATATAATGGCAAAAAAATAAAAACCCAACTGCGGAAACAGAAGGGTTTCTAAAATACCTATACGGCATAGTTAAATTAAATCCCATATCTCCTATTTAATTTAACTTATCAGATTCTGCAAGAGAAATTTTGTAGAAAAGGGATATTTTTCACATTTTTTTTGCCTCTAACTGAGAGGTTAAAATAATTATGGTTAATAAAGTCTCCGGAAGAAAATTAAGTGCGCATCATATAGAATTTAGAAAATTAGCAGAAAATGCTGAAATGGGGTCTGTAAGTCGTGGACAATTAATTGGATTGGTTAAAAACTTACGAAAAACTGGTCTCATTAAAAAAAATGAATGTGAGATTCTGCTTGAGTTATTGGATACAACTCCAAGAGAGGAATTTGAAAAAGGGGGGTTACCTATCGTTTTCAAAGGTAATAAACGGTTGAGTTATGACGTTGGACGTAGTGTATCACGTGTTAGTTTTTTGCTGTCACGCCTTTATGACTGTGGTTTTATTGTCATGCGGGATTCTGGTAACTTTAAACGTTTTCCAGTCTACAATCGTAATCATGATATTGTAACGGCTTGTGGGATTGATTTGCGTATTTTGGTTGCACGATACCATGAACTTAAGCAAAAAGTAGACGAGAGGTTGGAAGCCTATAAGATACAAGAAGAAGCTTTAAAATGCTTTAACGGCTTAAAGCGGCAAATTAAAGCTTCTTTTGTAGCCATTGAGGTTACGCCATTTGTGTCGACGTTGTTTTCTAGAGTGCAAAAAATTTTCGATATTGTTGGACGACCAGCTAAAGCTTCGGTGGAAAAATTACACAAAGCAATAGGTATTTTACAGTGGATTTTAGAAAGATTTTTTAAGCAAAAATCATCAAAAACAAGATACACATATTGTGAAAACAAGATGCACATAGAACATACAAATTCTAACTCTATTTGTAATTGTAACAAAAATGAGTGTTCAGATCACTCTGAACACACTCAAATCAATCATATGACCTCCGGTCATAAAAAAATAGCTTATGAAAAAACAGAGAAAAGCAAAACTGAATCCACTTTACCTTCAAAAAAGAATAAATCGCTTCAAATCAAACCAGAATTTTTAACTGAAGCATTGCCTAATGTTGCTATGTTTATGAAATATGGGCTGCAATCTGAAGGAGATTTGATTGGTTCTATGGAGTTTTTAGCTAAAATGAAGGGGATTTCTTCTCATGCTGTTGAAGAAGCTAAAAAAATCATGGGAATTAAAAAAGCTGCTTTGGCTATTGCTATCATCTTTGAAAAATCTTGCAAGGAATTGGTTAAATCATCTGGAGGGTATCTGCGGGGCATGATTGCTAAAGAAAATCGAGGAGAACTTTATCTAGAACGTTCTTTCTATGCTCTGCTGAAGGAAGCTTCTGAGGAAAAACTGAAAGATTTGTGCACGCAAAAAGCGATAAAAAACGAGCCAACAAAACCAAATGATCAAAAAATTTATTTGTTAAAATCGGAACTGAATGAAGTTCTTAAAACTTTAAACATGCAAACAGTTTCAAAGAAGATTGTACTATAAAAAAGGGGAAAAAATGTCGGATGAAACAGAAGAAATCAAATGGAGAAAGAGATTAGTTAATAAAACCCTGCGGGGGGTATTCCATTAGACCTCTCTCCCCGAAAGAAGGATATATACGAGATGTTTTTATTTAGCAAATACTTTTTAAAACTTATAATCAAATTAATTTAAAGAACCTCTTTATCAGTTAAAACGATCATTTTTTCTGATATGAAACCATATATTTATTTGACATTTTTTTTGAATAAAAATATATCAGTTTAAATCTAAATTGACGTTTTTATTGAATATGGTAAAATTTTACGCTTACTTGCGCGTTTCTTGTGATGGACAAGATACAGAAAATCAAAAATTTGGTTTGTTAGAATATGCTAACAAACATGGCTTTGCACCACTTCATATTCAAGAAGAAGTTGCAAGCAGAGGACAAGATTGGCGCAAACGTAAGCTTGGTGCTTTAATTGAAAAAGTAGAACGAGGAGATGTGTTGTTAACACCAGAATTTTCTCGTATAGCTGGTTCTTCTCTTGCTGTCTTAGAAATTCTTAAAGCTGCTAGCGAACGGGGGGGAATTGTTCATGTGACAAAACAAAACCTCATCATGGATGGAAGCTTACAGAGCGATATCATAGCAACTATTTTAGGTATGGTAGCGCAAATTGAAAGACATTTAATTCAAGAGCGCACAAAAGAAGCTTTAAATGTTGCTCGTCAACGAGGGATAAAACTAGGACGTCCAAAAGGAAGTATTGCTACGCAATTAAAACTGGACAATCATATTGATGAAATTCAAGCATTTACAAATGTTGGTTTGTCACAGAGCCGTATTGCTAAGACATTAGGAGTTAGTGTCAACACTTTGCGCTTATTTATTGAGCGCAGAAATATCAAGCCTACAAAAATTAAGCCAATTATCACTATGCCGAAAGCATAAAAATATATTTTAATAACGTATTATACCTTAAGGTATAATAAGATATCTTAAGGTATCTAGCTTAAATAAAAAGGGGGGATGAATAGTGAGAAAACTTTATAAGTTATATTAACTTATTATTTAGTACCTTATTATACTATAAGGTATAATATTATATTATATGGTATGATATTTTTTTATTGAGGAATTAAATGCCTGTTATAACATTCGCTAATTCTAAAGGAGGTAGTGGAAAAACAACTTCTGCTTTGCTTCTTGCTTGTGAACTTGCACATGCTAAACCTGTTACAATTATAGATGCCGATCCACGCCACCCCATTACCACTTGGTCTGAATTACCTGGTAAACCAGATAATCTGACTGTCATCACTAATGAATCTGAGAAAACTATTTTAGATGAAATAGAAATTGCGTCTGCTAGGGACCCATTTGTAATTGTTGATCTAGAAGGTACAGCATCGCGTTTAACGAGTTATGCTATTAGTCAATCTGATTTTGTAATTGTTCCTATGAAGGAACAACAGCAAGACGCTATAGCGGCTATTGAAATCATAAAAGAAATTCATAGAGATATGAAAGCTGTACGGCGTCTTATCGATTATGCTGTTTTATTTACGCAATCGAAGGTCGTTGCAAAATCCAGAACTGCTCGTTTTATATCATCTCAGTTTAGAAAAAATCCAGAACTTGATGTTTTTGAAACAGAAATCAATGAACGTGATGCTTTTTCAGCAATTTTTGCAACTGGAGGTTCACATCGTAATTTGAATCCAAAAGAAGTGAATAATTTAGAATCTGCAATTGGTAATGTAGAAGCATTCGTTGCTGAAGTCATTGCAAAGCTAAAACAAGTTAAATAGAGAGGAAACTAAGTGATGAGCACAGAAAGAAAACCATTAAATTTTTCAGAACTTGAGGATTTTAAACCACGACAAGCTAAATCTTCTTCTAACATTGTGGAACGTAAAGAATTAGATAGAGCGATAACCTTTCCAAGTCGTGAACAATCAGATGAGGCACAGATAAATATAAAAACAAGCATTGCTATAATTAATCGTTTTAAATCTATGGCTAAACGAGAGCGCTATCGTCATGGTGACTTTTTAGAAATATTAATGAATGCTTATGAGCAGAGTGACTAGCATTGTATATCATAGTTTGAAAAGTTTTTATTCTATTCGGCAATTAAGGACAAAATTGCTCTCTTTTTTTTAGGATTAAGTTGTCTAAAACCTTTTAAAAGGAAGTATTCTTCTTTATTGGAAATTCCTTCATCATTAGGGTATAAAAATTTTTTTTTAGAAGAAATATCGGTATAAAAAAGGAGATATCAACATCGAGGATGTTGGCAATTTCTTGCAAACGTCCAGCTCCTATGCGGTTTGTAGCTTTTTCATATTTTTGGATTTGTTGGAAGGTTACTCCTAAGAGGTCGCCTAATTGTTTTTGAGATATTTTTAACATTTCTCTTCTGAGGCGAATTTTTTTACCTACAGAAACGTCATTTAAATGTTGATTTTTTGTTTGCACTTTAAAATCCCCCTGCCGGTTGCGAGCGCCCTCGCATTGGTATTCCGGGAGTAATAAAGTACTGAGTTCGAGTCAGCTTTTTGCTTTTAGTACTAAAAAGTACTTGGACATAACAAAAACTCCCGGAACTCCGGGCGACAATTATTTTTACTCTCGAACTTAGGGCTTTATTTCCCGATTGATCGCTGCGTGGACGATCAAAAATACTTTTAAGGTAATAAAGTAATTTCAGAAAATTGGCAAGAAAAATAGCTATTTTTTTACAAACCTTATTTTTTAATGAGAGGCTACCGCCTCTCAAACTCTCCGTACGCTCACCAAAATCATGAGATCAGACCCGCGTTTAATGAGAGGACTAACAAGCCTTGGTTCTTAAGGTCAAGGAAACCCCTACGGGGCGCCTAACGGCGTCCTGGACCTAGAACCATAGAGGCTTGTTTTGTCCTTCTCACGCGGCTCCGAAATCATGATTAAAGGGGGAGCTAATAAGGGCGCTATAGTCAAAAAAAACAAATAAAAATTATAAGGCATTTTATGCTCTATATATTTGAAAAATATAGAAAAAATGTCAAAAAAAGATAATAAAACAGTTGACAATAAATGGGTATTTTGTTATATAAATACTTAAGTGATCAAAACACTAAACCTAAAGCGAATGGATTACGAAACAATCTTTCTCTGCTTTTCAAAAACTGACTGTCTTTTATGTTTTAATACACGTATAATGATTTTGTCGGGTGTAGTTGTGTCATATAATACCCTTACGGGGAAAGCATAACAACAGACTTTAGGCTGTGTTTTGAGCACCCGGCGTCTTTATAAGACGTCAATCAAAACTTTTCCTAAAGGAGTTCATTATGAACACTATCTCAAAAAAATATGAATTTACAAGAGAAACCCAACAAGTTGGTGACCATACTCTTTATCGCATTCGTTCATTAAGAGATTTTGGTGATGTTAAAGCTGGTGACCTTGGTGGTTTTATTGAAAAGGAAGCCAATTTATCTCATGATGGCAATTGCTGGGTTAGTGATGATGCTTGGGTTTATGGTGATGGTCGTGTTTATGAAAATGCCATTGTTTGTGGTCATGTTTATGGCAATGCTCATGTATGTGATAAAAGCCGCGTTTATATGAATGCGGAGGTTTATGATCATGCTCATATTTCCTATCAAGCTTGGGTTTATCATCGTGCAAGGGTTTACGGACATGCAAAATTATCGGGAAGTGCACGTATTCATAGCAATGCGGAGGTTTATGAGCATGCTGTTGTTAGTGGTGCAGCGAAAATTTATGGTAAGGTTTGTGGGAATGCTAGCGTAGGGTGTCATACCGATGTTTATGGCAATGTTTATGGAAATGCAAAGATTTCTGGTTATTTCACAATTAAAGGTAATGTATATGGCAATGCAAATATAAAAAGACGGAGCCGTATAACTTTGGTTCCTATAAATTGTGAAGTTTATGAAAGCGATAACATTGTTAAAACGGTTTCTTCAGTAGCCTAAATAATAGGCGTGGGGGGGCGCCTGCTTTTAAAAAATAAAGTAAACTGTTTAAACTTTAAAAGAAACAGATATATAAGTCATTTTATAGATAAAAATACGGGAGGGGATAATGGATACTTTATCTACTAACCAACTAAATAAAAAAGAGAAAAATCCAATTTCCAAAATTCGTAGAGTGTTTTCTATCGTTCGCAAAATCTTATCTACCATATTGCAGATATGCCTTTTTTTTATTTTTCTTTTCCTTTTGCTTATTCGTAAACCGGTTATTATTTTGACAGAGTTTATAGCAGGTGGGAGTTTATTAGTATTACTCATTTTTTTTACTGGATATGTAGCGGGTGCAACACCGTTCTATCAAACTTACGTAAATATTCTCATTTCTGATTACATCTACTGTTGATTTCCTGCTTCTTCGAGGCTGGTTTCACCAAAGTCACAAGACATTGGCCAGAGCCTTCCTCTCCACAGGCTG
>NZ_BAABIZ010000016.1:0-27315 GCF_039543045.1 Bartonella jaculi | reverse complement strand
TATACGATTAACAAACCAAGCTGTGATCTTTAAACGTATGTTATCGATAATTTCAAACGATTAAATTTTAAACAATGTGATTTGTGCTGTGATAAAAACGTATCATAGAATTTATGAACTGTTATGAATGATAGCTGCTTTTCATTTCATTTGAATGACACATGCGTTATAACATTTGCATCATGATTGGCTTTTTATGGTCTACTCATACATGGCAATCTTATATAAAAAATGGTCAAATGAATCACGTATAAAAGTATGGATTCTCAAGTGGATTCATATAAAATAATTGCACATAACATATTGATTTATTTATATTTTTATGTAATATGTGGCGCCGGGCGCTCAAAACACGGCAGTTAGTCCGTTGCTATGCTTTTCCCATAAAGGGTATTGTATAGCATAGCTACACCCGACAAAATCATCATATATGCTAATCAAAGCATAAAAGATAGTCAGTTTTTATAATAGGATTAGGTTTATCGCAACCTCTTCGCTAACTGTAAGTGTTTTGATCACTTAATTATTTATATAACAAAATACGTATTTATTGTCAATTAATTTATGCACTTTTTTGATATTTTTTATGATTTTTTTAAATGCATTGTGTGTAAACATTTATCATATGATTATTAATTTCTTCTTTTGTATTATATGCTTTTAAAGCTATATTATTCGCTTTATAAAACGATTATGCTATTTTCTGAGTCTATACATTAATAATATTTAGAAACGCTCTCATTATGCGTATTTTTATCTTTATAACATATCTTGTTTTTTACTAAATGTTTTTTAAGATTTCTGTTAATTTCTTTTATAACACATTTGCGACTTAACAGCCTTTTATAGGGTTTATCTTTATAACCAATGCATTCATTTGCATTTTGATTATGAAAGCCTGCTTTTTCACGCATTCTCTATAGCTGTTATCTTCTTTATAGCCACCGCATCATTTTTCATTTTTATAAGAGAAAGGATAATTGTGATTTATAGCTTGTTATTAAAACCTCTAAAGAGAGATTGATAACTGTAGAGATTAGCAAAATCCCTTTTAATAGACTTTTGTCATTTTTGTCATTTTTGTCAGTTGTTTTTAGACCCTAGAGTATTTTTTTTAATGAGATAAAAAATTAAAACATTATTTTTCAATATGTTAGTATTTTAATGATACAGCCCTTATTAAGATGTAATCCATAAATTCAACTCATAGTATATTTTTGTCAGTTATCTGTCAGTAAATTTAACTGACAAAAGTGATCATTTTAGTGAGTGATTAAAATACGTCTTATGAAAAGCATATGAAATTAAAAACTGATTACGTTATCAAAATCCTTTTTATGAATTTTATCAGTTCTTTTGAATGATAACCTTATGATTTAGAGAATGATTACAACGTGCTTTATGAAAATCATGTGATCCTTTAAAGCCTTTCAAAAGATGGTTTGTAACTCATAAGAAATGCTATCAAGATCATTAGGTTATGAGTTTTGGGGGTGCTTTTTGTACGTATTATTTTATTTTTTAATCCAAAATAAAAGTTATTATATTTCAATAAGTTAATGTTTCAAATAAACAACCTATATTAAACACAACACATAAATACAATCTTTAATATATATTTAAGAGGGTTTTGTAGGTGTTTTGGGGGTTTTAAAAACAGACAAAACCTATAAGTAAAATGAAGATATAAAACTCTCTTTAAAGAGTTTTTTTGAAAGCTATAAAGCACTCATTTGAGATTACGGTATAATCTCTTAAAGGCAATCAAAAGAAGCATATTCACTTTAAGAGTGGATTTCTTATAAGTCTTAAAGAATCCAAAGTAGAGTGTTTAAAAGTGCAAATGATTTCTTTTTAGAATAACGCATAATAAATTATTCCTTTTAAGATTGTATGTAAGCAATTTATAAAAGGGGTATAAACCTATAGTTATAAGACCTTATACCCCTTGTGAATTTATCATACCCATCATGTAAGCATGGCAAGTCTATTCAGTTTCTCTCATTTCTAATTTTGGTAGGCTCTTAACAATTTTCATTGTCTCTAAACTTACGGTAATAACCCTTTGGAATAACTCCAATGGATAAGCAGGGTTTCCAACGGTTTCAACAGCATAGCGATTGGCATCATTAACAATGCCACTCTTTTTATCTGTTTTTACACATTGACGCCCCATAACCCATTCAAGAGCAGGCTTGCCATTGACGATATAGTCATAAGCCTCAAGAGGGATATCTGTTATTGTGATATTGCTATTATAAAAAACAGTCGATTTATCCTTTTCCTTACTATTTTTAATTTTTGCGAATTTCATTTCAGTCACATAATAAAACTTTTCTGGATTAGAAATATCAGTCTGTTTAGGATTGCCTTTTTTAAATGAGACTGGATAAGGTTCTACAGTTTCATAATTGACGTGCAAATGACCCAATTCACGTCCTGCTATAACAAATTTCCAAAAGTCTTCAGCACTCTTTACGCAAGGAATGCGAGGCAATTCTTTAGAGAGGTTATCAGCATAACGAGCGCGGTAATCTTCTGAGTGTAAAAGACCATAAACATAATAGAATAGATCATCTTTCGTGATAGTCTCATTAGGATAAGCCGCTTGGAAATGGGCTAAACCCTCATCCGTAATGGCATTACGCATTTTCTTTTTTGCTTTTGTAGTAAATGGACGATAGTTGTACTATTTTTCTTATCAAGCGATAAGAATGGAGTGTTTCTTGTTGTCTCTAATATGTAACAGTTCCGATAAATTAGATATATTTTGTGAATAAGGCCTTTACTTTCATCTCAAAATTATACTACATGCAGCACTTTAAAATTAATAAAGCATATAGAGTGTATGATTGTTATTTAACAATGTCATTATAAAATCTTCAAAAGCGGGGGAGATGATATGGTTTTCACGACCAATAAAGCAAATATATATGCTGCAGCTTATGCTTTTCTATTAGATTTTAAAAGAATTATTCTCATCAAAAAATTAAAAAATTGTTACACGGTTGGTGATTTTTTCTGTGATGCTGATGATGTGGTTCATTTTGTTTCTCATTTTGAGGGCACAATGAATGCGTAGTTTTGAATGCGTAGTTTTTTTTTCGCTTTTATTGTTGCAGCTATTTCGTGCCTTTTCTCGTTGCCGAGTTTTGCAGAAAGCATTCGTGATCAAGCGATTGATCAATCCGAAAGGATTCAACGTCAACAAACGCAAGACCAGCATTTTCAACAATTACATCGCAGGAACGAAACGCATGAGATTTCATTACAGGATGATGATGCCCCCCCATTATTTCCAAGTGATTCAACACAAAAAAACTGTTTGCTGATTAAAAACATTGAATTTGTTGGTGCTCAATTGATTTCTCGCGGCGACCTTCATAACACCATTTCCTCTTGGGAGGGCCGCTGTCTTGGTATTGGTGAGATCAACAAAGTGCTTAAAGCAGTAACCAAGCTTTATATGAAGCGCGGCTATATTGCGGTGCGGGCTTATTTGCCTGAGCAAGACTTAAGGGGTGGTCGTCTTAAAATTATTGTTGTTGAAGGACAAATAGAGGATATCACTCTAGAGGGTCATAAAGTTGCAAGGCAATATCAAGGGGAAATCATTACGGCTTTTCCAAATTTAGTTGGTCATCCAGCTCATCTTCGCTCGATAGAACAAGGACTTGATCAAATTAATCGGCTTTTTTCTCGTCATGCAACGATCAATCTTGGTGCCGGGGAGGCACCAGGTGGTTCTATTCTTGATATTCATATTGATAAGAAGAAGCCGTGGCTCCTTACAGTTTCCAGTGATAATCTTGGTGCTAAAGCAACAGGGCTTTACCAAACGCGTGTTAGCCTTTCTTTTGATGATTTATTAGGGATCAATGATCAATGGTCGTTTAGTTATTAGCGCTCCATGAATGGTGGCCCGTATCATTTTTCAGGCAAGCCTCCCAATAGTGATACGATAACGGGTTCCTTTTCCATTCCCTATGGTTATTGGACGGTAGGTCTTGATGGCAGTTGGAGTCAATATCATTCGAGTATTAAGGGAATATTTTCTGATATTAATACTGCCGGTAAATCTTTATCGTTTACGCCATGGATTTCACGGGTTATTGACCGTGATCAAGAGGGAAAGACATGGGTTACAGGACGATTGACATGGAAATATTCCGATAATTTTATTATGGGCAGCAAGGTTGATGTTTCCAGCCGTAAACTAGCTATTGCAATATTAGAGCTTGATCATTCACGCAAATGGATGGGGGGAGAATTAAGCGCTCATATAGGGTTTCATAAGGGTTTGGCGATTTTGGGCGCTTATGATGATAAAGAGCAAGAAACTTCGACAAGAAATGCTCCCAAAGGGCAATTTTCAAAGTTGTCTTTTTCTTTAAGCTATGGGCGTGCCTTTTCACTCAAACAGTATAATTTTCGTTATAACACGTTGCTTTCAGGTCAATTGTCCCCTGATACGTTGTTTAGTTCAGAACAACTATCACTTGGAGGGAATTCTTCTGTGCGCGGCGTGCGTGAGGCGGTTTATTACGGCAATAATGGGGTGTTTTGGCGTAATGAATTGTCGCTATTGTTGCCAGGTTTTTCCTCCGAGAGGGGGCGTAAATTTATAGGGCAATTTGCACCGTATATGGCGCTTGATTTAGGGATGGCAGCTCATGCTCCCCTTAGAAATAGTTTTGGCGGTAGCCTCGTTGGTGCAACTCTGGGTTTTCATGCAAGCGGAAAAATTTTGGATATGGATCTGTCGTATTCAAATATTTTGATCCAATCAACGCCCAGAGAGCAGGGGAATACGACAGGGTTGTTTCAAGTGCGAACATTATTGAGATTTTAGAGCAAAGGGGCGGTCGAAAAGATCGCCTAACTATTTATACCCATTGGGGTGTTTTTTACAAAGAGATAGAGGCTTTTTGAGGAGAGTAAGATGCGGGGATTTCAGAAACAAAAGCATAAATTAGGATATGGATGTGTGCTAGGGCAGCATGCTCTTGGTATTTTGCAGCGAGGGGCTCATAAAGGGATTTCTCTCATTTTAAGCTTTAGTTTAGCTTTTCAACCTTTGTTAGTACAAGCGCAAGCAATTGGTGCACAAAGATCACCAGTACAAGAGGCTCAAGGGATTAAAGCAGCAGATGGGGTTGGCTCACTTTTCCGCCCCACGATAGGAGAAGCCAGTAATGGCGTACCGCTTGTTGATATAGCGCGCCCCAATGGACAAGGTCTTTCTCACAATAAATATGACAGTTTTAATGTTGATACCCATGGCGTGATTTTAAACAATTCGACTGAGGAGGTTTCACGTTCACAGCTTGGTGGTTTAGTGCTTGGCAATAGCAATTTACGGGGCACTGGTGCTGCAAAGGTTATTCTCAATGAAGTGGTAAGTGCCAATCGTTCGCGTCTTGAAGGAATGAGCGAAGTTCATGGGGCCGCGGCGGATGTTATTATTGCTAATCCCAATGGCATTACCTGTCAGGGCTGTGGCTTTATCAATACACCGCGGGTGACTTTATCGACGGGGCAGCCGATTATTGGCGCCAATGGGGCTTTGAGTGGCTTACGTGTTGAGGGTGGGGATATCACCATTGGCGCTAAAGGCGCTGATGGACGCATGTTAGATATTTTTGATCTGGTTTCGCGCAAGATTAGCGTTGCAGGGCCCATACAAGTCAAAGGGGATTTAGCAGTTATCGCGGGGCGTAATCATTTTGATTATAGTAAACGGGAAGCAACGTCTCTTGGCTCAGATGGCAAAGAGCCGGAATTGGCAATAGATTCCAGCGAATTTGGTGGGATGTATGCGGGTCAGATCCGCGTGCTTGCCAATGATAAAGGGGCAGGCGTTAAAATGCGAGGGGACATGGTTGCCAATGCAGGCGCCATGAGATTGACGAGTGATGGCAAGCTGGTGCTTGCTAAAGCCCGTGCTAAAGGTGCGGTACATGCGCATTCTCATCACGAGAGCGTGCATGTAAAAGACTTATTGTTTTCAGAAGATTCTGTTAAACTGAAAGCGCGTCACACGGTTGAATTAGCAGAACATGCACGAGTTGCAGCGAGCGGCAATGTTGATGTGAACGCCGATACGATTAAGCTTGGCTCTGATGCTCTGTTGGCCAACGGCATTGGCAATGATGGCCAACAGTCAGCGACAGGTTCTTTGCACTTACAAGCAACAAAAGTTGAGGCAGGTAGTGGGCGAATTGCGGCTGGTGCGCTTTTACAGATCAATGCCGCGGCTATTGATCTGGATCGCTTGCAAGACAACAATCAGACGGGGGTGTCTTCCCTTGGTGATCTGACCATTAAAACCAATCAAATCACGGCTTTAAACAACCATATTGGTGCTGGGGGAAATGTTGTTCTGAAATCCGATGATGCTCTCAACATAGGAGCTGGTCATTATAGCGCTGGCGGTTTTCTTTTGGTGGAAGCCGCAGCGCTTACTTCACGGGCTCGTTTAGCAGCAGAGCAAAAAGTTGATCTTTCTACCCAGAGTGGTGATCTTATCCAAGAAGGCAGTGTCTCGTCCAATGGTGTGATCACACTTCAAGCGCATGGAGCACTTACCCACAAGGGTGATATTATTAGTTTGCAGCAGGTTGCATTGACAGCTGGGGGTATGCTTACAACGGGTGGAAAAAGCACAATGTTGGGGTATGATGTGCTCTTGAGCGCTGCTGCTTTGACACAAGCGGGAAGTATAGAAGCGCAAGGTGGGGAACTCGCTTTCCAAGTGCGTGATTATATCCTCAATCATGGCATGATGCGCGGTGACAGCGTTAGTGGATATGTAAGTGCATTCAACAATCAAGGGATGTTGATAGCCAGCAATGATTTACAGCTGACGATTAGCACACAAGAGGGAGCGGATAGTCAACAAGCTTCTCTTATGAATGCGTCTGGTGCACTTATCCAAAGTGGGGGCAGTTTTGTTTTGTTTGCAGGGCAATTGCCCAATGCTGGTGCGCTTGGCTCTAGTGATGAAAATCTTGCCCTCAATGTGAGCGGTGATCTGAGCAATAGTGGGCTGATTTACGCCAAAAAATCTATGGACGTATTCAGTGATGGTGATTTGACCAACACACAGGGCAGAATAATTGCTGAAGAGGCTCTCACCATTCATGGGCTGAAAGAGACACGGGCTGGTCATGTAAATAATGAGGCTGGTCTTCTCAGTGCTCTTGCCGGTGAGATGAAGATTGTTGCAACATCTTTTGTCAATAAAAGCGATGGAACAACAAATTCGAACCAGCAAAACGGCACACATGATGAGGGTGCACATGTTTTAGCGCGAGATGGTTTGCGCATTGATGTGGGTCGTTTTGAAAATGTTGATGGTCTCATCTCTACGCAAGGAGCAGTCAATGTTGTTGCTGATAGTGTGATCCAAGCAGGATACATAGAGATTGAGCGTGGTGATCTTCAGCTGATGAGCCGTGGTGATTTAAGCAATAGCGGCATGATAGAGAGCAATGATGAAATTGCTTTACATGCGCAAACAAATCTCAATCAAACAGGGCGCATTGTTTCTAAAAAGCGGATAGAGCTTTCCAGTGATGGCACCTTGACAATGGGTGAGACAAGTAAGATTGGCGCCTATGATGTAGCATTGAGTGCAGGCATGTTCACCCATGCAGGGCTTGTGGAAGCACAAGGTGGGATGCTTAGCTTAAACAGCTCTGGTCTTGTAAGCAATCAAGGCATCATGGTGGGTGGTGTTGTTGATGCAAAGCTTGGTTCATTAGTAAATTCAGGTCAATTTTTATCTCAAGGGGCTTTTACACTTGTCGCAGAAAATCATGATCCACTATTGGGGCAAACGGCTCTGGTTTTAAATGCTGAAGATGGGGTTCTCAAAAGTGGCGGCGCTTTTGTTTTGACGACAGATGCGTTGAACAATGCTGGCAGCCTTGGTTCTGGTGGTGATGCGGTTGCGCTCAATGTGAGCGGGGATATGAGCAATAGCGGGCTGATTTATGCCAAGAAATCTGCCATACTCTCCTTAGATGGGGATTTTATCAATCAGTTTGGCGATGTTATTGCCGAAGACAATCTCATCATCCGTGGCTTAAAGGGAGAGCGGGCTGGTCATGTGATCAACAGTTCGGGTCTTTTAGAAGCTGTCTCAGGCGATATGAGCTTCGATGTCTCATCTCTTACCAACATGCGTGAAGGCGGGGTTGAGGTAAGCGATAAAGTGGTTTCTCACTGGTTCGTTGCGGGAAGATGGGAAGGCACCAATGTTAAGTACCACCAGATAAAGGAAGATGTTGATACTACGATTATCCGTCAGCAAGCACATTTTAAGGGTAATGCGGCACAGATTTTAGTAGGACGTCACCTAACAGTGAATGCCGGGGATATTCGCAATAGCTATAGCTTGATTTCTGCCAATGGCAACATTGTAATGCGGGGCGATACGCTGCTCAATGAGGGGCGCGATTTAATCGAAACAACCAAGATTGTGACTGAAACACATCGCAGGAAGAAAAAATGTAGACCGTGGAATGGATTTTGTAAGCTTGGAGGCATAACATATTATGGCAGCACGACCAATACCAAAACGGCTACGCGCACTTATGATGCAGTTTATGGCACGATTGAAGCGGGGGGAACGCTTGATGCCAAGCTGACGGGCTATATTGATAATCATGCGGTGCGTGAGGGGGTGGAGCAAGTTGGCTTAAGCTCTGGTGATAAAGGCTTGGCTGGTGTTAAAAACACCGATTTTGACGGCTCTAAACCACTGATCAGTGATGATCGATTAGACGAGATTATCAATGGTTTGACGGGGCACAAAGCACTTTTTGCACCGAGTATCCAAACACCAGAACCAGAATCCATACAAGTACCAAAGCAAGATAGGCTTAGCTCTGTAAAGACAGAGCTGACACAGAGCCAATCACCTGATGTGCCGTTCTTAGTCGAAACGCGTCCAGATTTTATCAATCCCAGCAAATTTTTAGGCTCAGATTATTTCCTCAAAAGGGTTGGCAATTATAAGCCTGAGCAAGTGTTTAAAAGATTAGGGGATGCCTATTATGAATATCGTCTGATAAGTGAGCAAATTTTTGAACTCACAGGGGATCGCAGCCTCATAGACGTGGATGATCCCAACGCACAAATGCAAAGGCTTTATGACAATGCCATCGCACAGCAAGATTCATTAGGGTTAGAGCTAGGCAAACCATTAACACAAAAGCAAATTGCCGAGATCAAAAAAGATATGATCTGGCTTGAGACGCATGTTGTCAACGGGCAAGAAGTTTTGGTGCCCCATGTTTATTTGGCGCCAAACTCTTCACTTGTACAAGATGTTTATGGGGAAAAAACGCAGCAAGCAAATCTTGCTAGTGCACACTTAAAAGGCAATGGCGTCACTATAGAGGCGGACCGCTTTGCCAATAGCGGCTCCATCGTGAGTAATGGTTCACTTAATGTTTCGACCACGCAAACATTGTTTAATGATGGTGGATTTTTGCTTGGCAGCGGTACTGTTGATCTGAGCAGCCAAGGGCTTTTTGTCAATTCGTCAGGGGTTATTTTAGGGGATATGATCACCCTCACTGCTCAGACAATCGTTGATGGGACAGCCAAAATTCGTGACACGAATGAATTTGGTTTTGTTGATCGCGAGGGGCAGCAGTCTCAAATCATCTCTCTACAGGATTTGAATATTCACTCCCTTGGCGATTTAAGCATGAACGGTGGGCAATGGAACAGTGGCGGTTCGATGACGGTGACTGTCGGTGGTTCTGCGACCATTGGTTCATTGGTACTAGAGAGTGAGAATAAGCAAACCTTAGAAAAAGGGCATTATGACGCTCAAAGCTCTCATCACAAGTTGGCCGAAGTCAACAGTGGTGACAATCTAACCATTGTTACAGAGGGTGATCTTAACATTGGGGGTAAGTTTAAAGTCAAGGGCGATGCAGATTTCACCAGTGGTGGCGCTCTCAATGTGGTTTCAGAACAAGACTTTAGTAATTCTGATTTGGATCTTAGGGGGAAAGAAGGCGATGAATCAAAGCAAAAGAATAAGTTTCGTCAACAATCAACCGAAGTTATCACCAATAAAACCACGATAGAAACGGGTGGTAACCTCTCCATGCATGCGCAAAATGGGGATCTCACGCTTAAAGCCATAGGGGCAAAAAGTGGTGGCGAGATACATTTTGCGGCAGATAAGGGCAAGATTAAGTTTCTGACCAACAAGGATCAGGATTTTAAGGATGTTTATCAGCGCAATGAAAACCTTGTGTGGTGGAGTGAGAGCGACAAAGGTTATTTGCAGGAGACCATCAAGAATGTGACCATAGAAGCTGGTGGGGGCATGAAGCTTGATGCGGGCGATGGCTTTGTTGTTGAATATGAACAAACCGGTGATTTTGACCAATCCCTTGAGCAGTTAGCCCGTTCTCCAGAATTGTCATGGATCAAGCAATTGCGTGATGATCCAGAATTAGCCAAGCAAGTTGATTGGCAGTCAGTTAAGGCTGAATTTAAAGACTGGGATTATAAAAAGCAGGGTCTCACAGAAGTAGGAGCAGCTTTTGTCACCTTGATTGTAACAGCTGTTACTGCAGGGACAGCTTCCAGTGCCGCCGGTACCATTGCCAGTGCATTGGGTGTTGGTTCTAGCACAGCCATGAATGCAGCAATACAAGCAGGGGTACAGGCGCTGATCAACAAAAGTGCTGTGGCTCTTGTCAATAATCGCGGCAACATTGCCGAGGCACTCCATGAGCTAGGCTCATCGAAGAATGTTTTGGGCATTGTCTCCTCAATGTTGACAGCAGGCTTAACCAGCCAATTCACAGAGATGGCCGGTGTTGGACAATCCTTATCCAAAACAGCCCCTTTGGTTGATCGTATCACGCGTGAAGCAGAAAGGAACCTGATCAAAGCCGCCATTGGCACGGGCGTTCAAACGGCTCTTGAAGGCGGTTCACTTGACAAAAACTTTTTTAACAATCTACGCACCGCCCTTTCAGGAACCCTTGGCAAAACATTAGCGGAAGAAATTGGTACCGCTAAGGCAGAGGGTAAAATAGACACGGTCACGCAAATTGTAGCTCATGCCGGTCTTGGCTGTATTGTCGGCGCCACGGCGAGTGGTGATTGTACAGCTGGCGCCGTGGGAGGGGCTGTAGGTGAAGCTGCAGCCATGCTCCAGTTTAAACTGTGGATGCAAAACATTATCAAAGAGGAAATGGGGGCATTAGATGGTCGCACCCCAACGCCGGAAGAACAAGCCCGCATCACCGCCAAGATTGATGCACAGTTTGCAGACTTTAGAGAGCAGACCATTGATATTTCCCGCATTGCCGGGGGCTTTGCTGCTGCCCTTGCTGGTGGGGATGTCAATACCGGCGCTGATGCCGCAGGTAATGCCGCGGCTAATAACTACCTCAGCAGTGCGCAACAAGCCCAAATGAAGAAAGAATTAGAAGAGTGTTCTGACTATTTGTGTAAGGCAGCAGTTTTTATGAAATGGTCCGCGATTAGTGGTGGTCAAAATGTAAGCTTTGCGGCTGGTATGGTAGCTGGTGTACCGGCTGAATTATACGATACGGTTGATGGTTTTTGGCAAATAGCCAATCATCCCAAAGAGACTTTGAAAGCTCTTAAAGATTTGTTCACGAGTGGTGAGATTTTGGCGACACTCGGGCAGTCTTATGTAGATCGCATTAATAAAATGGCGGAGGAATATGAGCGAGCCGGTGCCGGTGGATCCTTTAAAGCGGGTGTTGAACTCGGAAAATTATTGACTGAAGTCGCATCCCTGTTTGCTGGAGGTGCTGGAATAGCCAAAGGAGGTGCAAAGCTTGTTACCAAGCTTAGCGAAAAAGCTTTGATCAAATTCATGGCGAGGAAAGATTTTGCCCAATTTGCTTCCAAGAAAAATCTTGCAGAACTTGCCGCTCAGGGAGATCTTGCCAAACTTGCTGCTAGGAAAGAACTGACCAAAGAAGCTGCTAAAGAAAAAAAGCTTTGGTTAAAAAAGAAACCCACTAAATTTACCGATAGCAAATTTGGTCAGACATACAAAATCTATTGGAGAGACGATTTGTTTGATCCTAACAGAATTTCTTACTGGATGGTACAAGGGGAAAAAGTGTGGGGCAATAATATTGAAAGAATGAAAGCAGAAAGAGCACCTATAGGGTTTGATGATAAGTCTGTTGAGTTGCATCACCTAAATCAAACCCCTGATGGCCCCTTAGCAGCAGTGAGCCATGAATTTCATAAAAAATATACTTCCGTGATTCATAATAATCCAAAAACACATCAATCGCTTATAGATAGAAAAAAGTTTGATAAGCAGAGAGAGGAATTTTGGTATAAATTTGGTAATGGGTATGGAGAACAAAAAAACAGTCATTTAGGAGGAATAATCGATATGAGATGGGGTATCATAGGTCTAGATTTTAACAGATGGGGACAGGAGCATCAGCAGTAATGCTCTACGGTTGATGAAAAGAGAAAAAACAGAGACTTATAAAATAATTGATGGAGAATAATTGATGAAAACCTATACCTTAGCTGATGTTGCAGTATTAATTGATAAAGTAAATAAATATGATGATGATATTATCAATTTTGGTACTGCAAAAAATGCGGTTGATGATATCATGATTGAAAAAGCGGAGAAGGCTCTCGGTTTACAATTCACATCTTCTTACAAAGTTTTTCTAAAAAAATATGTAGGAGGGGAAATTGGTGGTGAAGAAATTTATAGCCTTTATGGAGATTGTGGGGAAGGTATTCCTGCTGGTGATATTGTTTTTCAAAATTTAAATGATAGAAAACGTGGTTTTATGACACCACAACAGCTTCTTGTGTGTGATGCTGATTTTGGTGAAACCTTTTACTTTGATTATACGCAGTTTCGGGATGGTGAATGCCCACTCTATGTCATGCTTCCATCTGAAGATTGCGAATATTACGCAAGTAATTTTTATGAATTCCTTTGTAAAAGAATTATAGTACACGTGGGAGATGAGATACCTGAAGGCGATCAACCGATTGAAAAACCAGAGATCACTCCCACTCCGCAACCTATCCCTTTTTACAAGCGCTTTTGGAAAAAGTTATGGGGGAGATGACATGGATGGTGAGGAAATCTCTAGTCTTTCTAGAGATCTCCAGTATTATATAAGTAATTTTTATACAAAAGAATTAAGGAATATGCAGGGGAAGATACATGAAAACCTATACCTTAGCTGATGTTCAACAATTAATTGATAAAGTAAATAAATATGATGATGATATTATCAATTTTGGTACTGCAGAGGATGCAGTTAGTGATGTACGGATTAAAGAGGCAGAAAAAACTCTCGGTTTGCAGTTTACAACTTCTTATAAGGATTTTTTAAAAAATTATAAAGGAGGAGAAATTGGTTATGAGGAAATTTTTAGCATTTATAACGCAAGTTTTGAGGATCATCCTGCTGGTGATATTGTGAATAAAAACTTATATCATAGGAAACATGGTTTTGCGACACCAGAACAGCTTGTCATTAGCAGAACTGATTTTGGTGAGACATTTTATTTTGATTATACACAGTTTAGAGATGGTGAGTGTCCGCTCTATCTTAAATTTCCACCTAGAGATCCCCAATATTATGCGAGTAATTTTTATGAATTTCTATGCAAAAGAATTAAGGAGCATGCAGGGGAAGATACATGAAAACCTATACCTTAGATGATGTTATAGTATTAGTTGATAAATATAATGATATTATCAATTTTCGGACTAAAGAAAATGCGGCTGATGATCTACGGATTGAAAAGGAGGAGAAGGCTCTCGGTTTACAATTTACATCGTCTTATAAGAGCTTTTTAAAAAAATATGTAGGAGGAGAAATTGGCGGTGAAGAAATCTATAGTCTTTATAAGGAGTGTGGAGCAGATATTCCTGGTGGTGATATTGTTTACCGAAACTTAAATGCTAGAAAACGTGGTTTTGAAACATCAGAACAGCTTGTCGTTAGCAGAACAGATTTTGGTGAAACTTTTTATTTTGATTATACACAGTTTAGAGATGGTGAGTGTCCACTCTATCTCAAGTATACATCTGAAGATTGCGAATATTACGCAAGTAATTTTTATGAATTCCTTTGCAAAAGGATTATGGTACATGCGGGAGAAGAGATACCTGATGGTGATCAACCAATTGAAAAACCAGAGAACACTCCCATTCCACAACCTATCCCTTTTTACAAGCGCTTTTGGAAAAAGTTATGGGGGAGGTGACAAGAAGGGGTGAGAAAATATGTAACGTTTATAAGGGATATACAGCAGATATTCCGAGTAGTGGTATTATTTACGATCTCTTAATTCGCTTCCAAGAAAAATCTTGCAGAACTTGCCGCTCAAGGAGATCTTGCCAAACTTGCTGCTAGGAAAGAACTGACCCAAATTGCTGCTGAAGAAAAACAGAATTGGTTAAAAGGAAAACCCACTAAATTTACCGATAGCAAATTTGGTCAGACATACAAAGTCTATCAGAGAGATGATTTGTTTGATTCTAACAAAATTGTTAAATGGACAGTAAAAGGGGAAGACGTATGGGGCACCAATGTTGAAAGAATGAAAACAGGAAGAGCACCTATAGGACATGATGGTGAGTCTGTTGAGTTGCATCACCTAAATCAAACCCCTGATGGCCCCTTAGCAGCAATGAGCCATGAATTTCATAAAAAATATACTTCCGTGATTCATAATAATCCAAAAACACATCAATCGCTTATAGATAGAAAAAAGTTTGATAAGCAGAGAGAGGAATTTTGGTATAAATTTGGTAATGGGTATGGAGAACAAAAAAACAGTCATTTAGGAGGAATAATCGATATGAGATGGGGTATCATAGGTCTAGATTTTAACAGATGGGGACAGGAGCATCGGCAATAATGCTCTACGATTGATGAAAAGAAAAAACAGAGACTTATAAAATAATTGATGGAGAATAATGAATGAAAACCTATACCTTAAATGATGTTATAGTATTAGTTGATAAATATAATGGTGATATTATCAATTTTGGTACTGAAGATGATGCAGTTGATGATCTTGTGATTAAAAAGGCGGAGGAAGCTCTCGGTTTACAATTCACATCTTCTTACAAGAGTTTTTTAAAACATTGTAAAGGCGGGGACATTGCTGGTTATGAAATTTATAGCCTTTATGAGCATCCTATAGGTGTTTCTGTTAATGACATTGTTTTCCAAAATTTAAATGATAAGAAACGTGGTTTTGCGACACCAGAACAGCTTATCGTTTGTGATGCTGGTTTTGGTGAAACCTTTTATTTTGATTATACGCAGTTTCGGGATGGTGAATGCCCACTCTATGTCATGCTTCCATCTGAAGAGTGCGAATATTACGCAAGTAATTTTTATGAATTCCTTTGTAAAAGAATTAAAGAAAGCGTGGGAGATGAGATACCTGATGGTGATCAACCAATTGAAAAACCAGAGAACACTCCCATTCCACAACCTATCCCTTTTTACAAGCGCTTTTGGAAAAAGTTATGGAGGAGATGACACAGGGGATGGAGAAATCTCTCGTCTTTCTAAAGAGCCACAGTATTACACGAGTAATTTTATACAAAAGAATTAAGAACCATGCAGGGGAGGATTCATGAAAACTTACACTTTAGCTGATGTTGCACAATTAGTTGATAAGTGAAGCATAATGAAAACGAAAGACGTAACAGAGATTTTAAAAAGATTGGGTTGGGAGCCTCATCGCGATGAAGTTGGGGATACATTTGCTTATTATCATCTTTCTGATCGTATAATACGCATTCTTTACGATGTTGTAGATTATGGAGAAGATGGTGGAAGGTTGCGGCTATCAGTTGCTCTTACCACCGCTGCTTATTGTCTTGCTGAGGAATATGATAATGGCGAACAGTCGCGCTATGAATATGGTGATATGTTGATTTATGCAGAAGAAAATTTCGGAATTGTGGCACAGAATCTTTCAGGAAGTCATATCAAAGCTGCTTTAAACAAAGTAATCTTTTGGGCACAAACGCAGAATATTGAACAAAAATTGCGTGAAGAAGCCGCCAATCATTCTGCTGTTGCACAAGCATTACTTGGCGATATTGATGCTTTAAGGTCTGATAAGCCGGCACCTCAATTACATGTACCAGAATTTGCAGATTACAAAGCGATGACGCGGTATGAGCGCCTCATTCTTTTTGCGCAAGCTTATAAAAACGGGGAGTTAAATGATATTCTAACGCGTAAAAAGCCCAAACAGCGCTCGATAAGCCTTACTGCAGCAAGCCGTATTCTTAAAACCCAAGGGTGGTTTTCTACGGAACCTGGAAAAATGTGGCTCTCTTTGCCAGATCGCTTTATTCAGTTTGATTTTGGTTTTGTACATCTCCATAACAATTACAATGTCCGTCTTGAAGCTGAGATCTCTAACGAAGAGATTTCTGTAGCTTGCAAATATATTTACTATAGGAGAGAATATATTTGGATACGACCTACGGATATTTATCAGTCTTTTAATACGATTGGGGGAGGGATTTTTAGTGGTTTTGATAAAGGGATTGATATTTGCGTAGAGACATTGAATGAGCAAGAGTTGACAAAAATCTCTGAGCGGATAATACAATGGGTACGCGCTCAAGATTTGCAAGCATCGATCGAAAGCAAAACTCTTGTTCAAAAATATAGCTACAATATACGTATAATCTGGCATTTGGCTTGTTTAGCGTTGACTGGAAAGATCGATGTACTGAGATTTTATCAAAACTCCATTGCGGTAGGTACGATTTCTGAACATTTAGATGATGATGACGTAGAAAAATACGTTAACCATGCCGTTGAATATGCTGAAAAACATCTGAAGATTCTTAATGAGCGAGAGGCAGCAGAAGCACATCTTGGTCCGAAAGTTTTGATTACTTTCAATAAAGTTGCTGAGCAATTAAAACAAATGGGTTGGACAGTTTATCGTGATAAAAACTACAATCACAATGCTTATTTTATCAGTAAAGACCGTATCATCAATGTAATGTATAACTTTCAATGTGATGAAGAAGAGCCAATTGTTGCATTTAAGGCTTCTCTTTCAACACTTGGCTTTTCCACGGCTCATAGAGAGATTTTCTATAATATGCCTCAATATATAGCCCTCAAAGAAGCAGAAGAAGTTTACACAGTTTCTAGTATTGAATTGGATGAAGGTAAGCTAAAGCAGATTTGTACAGATATGCTTGAATGGGCTGAGCAGCAAAATGTCAATCAAATCATTTATGATTATGCCGCGTTGTCTCCAGATAGTGAACTTGATCTTGTAGCGCGTCACCTTATTGCGCTTGTTTTGATTGGGGATATTGAAAAGCTCAAATATTACAAGGAGAATTTTAGAAAGGAAAATCCTTTAGGTTTTGTGGAAGAAATCTCAAAATATAGAATTGATAATCTCCTCACTCTTGCACGGGGTTATCGGACCGGTTTCCCTAAAAACGCTCCAATTTTAAGCTTGGATCCACAAATAACATCTGTTGCTTCTCAAACAACAGCTGTTGATGTGACAGAGGAGATAGAGGAAACGGATGATAAAGATGCTCCATTGACCATGGAAAGTGCCACAGCACTTTTAAAAAGCCTAGGTTGGTCAACCGAGAAAATCGATGAAGATGACCATATAGCAAGGTATCAATTGGCTGATCGTGAAGTAGACATTCTTTATAACGATGAAATTGTCAAAGATTGTCCACAATTTGATAGCGCCTTTTTGATTAGCACCGGTATTCTTTCTGCTGCTTGCAAATTCATTGATCCTAGCCACACGGAAGATATCCCAGATATACAGCTTAATTTTGAGGCAAAAGGATTGGAAATCTTTGAACCAGAAGTCACTGCGGATCGTTTAACACAGGCGCTTGATGATGCCCTAGAATGGACAGTAAGCGCTATTGATCTTTCTGAAAGACTTCGCTCTGATTATGGTATAGCGCCTTGGCAACAAGATGCAAAGTCTAAAGCATATGATACAGATAATGCTTTGCTTCACCTTGGAGCCCTTGCTTTATTAGGTGATGTTGATACTTTGCAGTCTTATCAGCAAAGTTTTACCTCAGGAGATCATTTAGGCTTTGGCAAAAGCATCCAACAGCTTCATCTTGAACGCGCTATCGCTTTAGCCAAGGAAGTATCAAAGGTAAAGCAAGTGAGCTACACTTTGATTGAACAGATTGCAAAGGATTTTACCAATCACTGAGAACTTCCCAGCGATGAGCAACCCCGCTCTTGGAAGGAAAAAATCACTCAATTTATGAGAAAAAAAGACAAGAAATAGCCCCTAAAAAATATCGAAAAGATTTCAGAAATTTAGATGACAAGGAGCGGTTTAAAGCTTTGATCAGTAGTTGAGAAACTCAACCAGTGGTGTGGCTCTGATCGTGGTTTTGGTGCAAGATTTAAAGGAAATAACCTATACAAAAAGACCTATAAAATTATTCCACAGATTAGCAAAATCCCTTTTAATAGACTTTTGTCAGTCTTGTCAGTTTAGTCAGTTGTTTCTAGACCCTATAGTATTTTTTAAATGAGAGTAAATTAAAAACATTATTTTTCAATATGTTAAGTTTTATCGATTTTTCAAAATACAACTTATTAAAACAGCCATAACAAATAAATACAATCGTAAATATATATTTGTCAGTTATCTGTCAGTAAATTGAACTGACAAAATGATTATTTTAGTGAGTGATTAAAACACGTCTTAAAAAAACATGTGATCCTTTAAAGCCTTTCAAAAGACAGTTATAATCATAAGAAATGCTATCAAGATCATTATGGTTATAGTTTAGGGGGGGTAGGGGGTTTTGGAGGTTCTTTTTACACCCCCTTTATATATATTTTTTAGTCAAAAATAAAAGTTATTATATTTCAATAAGTTAATGTTTCAAATAAACAACCTATATTAAACACAACACATAAATACAATCTTTAATATATATTTAAGAGGGTTTTGTAGGTGTTTTGGGGGTTTTAAAAACAGACAAAACCTATAAGTAAAATGAAGATATAAAACTCTCTTTAAAGAGTTTTTTTGAAAGCTATAAAGCACTCATTTGAGATTACGGTATAATCTCTTAAAGGCAATCAAAAGAAGCATATTCACTTTAAGAGTGGATTTCTTATAAGTCTTAAAGCAATCCAAAGTAGAGTGTTTAAAAGTGCAAATGTTCTTTTTTTAGAATAACGCATGATAAATTATTCCTTTTAAGATTATATCTAATTAAGAGGTATAGATTATGATTAAAGGCTCTATACCTCTTATGAGTTATAAGATCTTATAAGCTTATTCAGTTTCTCTAATTTCTAATTTTGGTAAGTTCTTAACAATCTTAATTGTCTCTAAACTTACAGTAATAACCCTTTGGAATAACTCCAATGGATAAGCAGGGTTTCCAACGGTCTCAACAGCATAGCGATTGGCATCATTAACAATGCCACTCTTTTTATCTGTTTTTACACATTGACGACCCATAACCCATTCAAGAGCGGGCTTGCCATTGACGATATATTCATAAGCCTCAAGAGGGATATCTGTCATCGTGATATTGCTGTTATAAATAACTGTCGATTTATCCTTTTCCTTACTATTCTTAATTTTTGCGAATTTCATTTCAGTTACATAATAAAACTTTTCTGGATTAGAGATATCAGTCTGTTTTGGATTGCCTTTTTTAAATGAGACTGGATAAGGTTCCACATCTTCATAATTGACGTGCAAATGACCCAGTTGACGCCCTGCTGTTACAAATTTCCAAAAGTCTTCTGCAGTTTTTACGCAAGGGATACGAGGGAGTTCTTTAGAGAGGTTATCAGCATAGCGAGTACGATAATCTTCTGAGTGTAAAAGACCGTAAACGTAATAAAACAAATCATCTTTAGTGATTTTTTCATTAGGATAAGCAGCTTTAAAATGTGTTAATCCAGCATCTGTAATGCCATCACGAACTTTCTTTTTTACTTCTGTAATGAATAAGTTATGATCATGATCTTTTTCTTCTTCACAAGAGAGCATGAGTGGATAACATTTTGCACCTTCTAAAGTACCGTAACTGATCGGTTTATTAGTCATGAGACAAGAAAAATTTGATCTACTTCCTATCCCAGAAACACAAATACCAAGATTATGCGGAATAGTTGGATTAAAAAATTGATGCGTACGTCCTAATCTATCATTAAGAAATGGTGAAGCATAATGCCATATTGTCATAAATGGTGTATAGAGAACAGGAACTTTTAGGTAAGATTCAAATGTTGCATCTATCCCTCGTTTTAATCTGGATATCAGAGTATCCGCCCAACTGATTTTCTAGCATCATAATCAATGATCTTTGTTACAGGTATAGACGGATTTTCAGCAACGAGACGCTTTTGTTCATTAAAAAAATCAATTGTTTTTTGAATAGATGCATCTAGTATATCACATGAAAAATTGTAAACCCAAGCATCTCGATTTGATAATACACCAGGTGACATTATTTCAAAAAGCTTAGCATCTGCTAAAATATTTCTATCTCCCATGGGCATAAATTGATTAAAGGTTACATCTCTTTGCTTTATCCAATCATGTTTTTCATTAGGTGTGATTTCAATAAACTGTTTGGATTGTATTATTCCTTTTATGCTTTTTAATTTATGCAATCGTTTTAATTTTTCTTTGGCAGAAAGGTCATCTCCAATATCATAATAGTAAATTTTACAAGGCTGTTTCTCATAGGGATTGCGTATAAAAAGAGTTATTGCTATTCCAGTCATACTTCCAGAACCAAAAATATTCCCTCCTTCTTTTGCTGCTTTATTTGATAACATATCTTTTCGAACATCACCACGAAGGTTAATGATATAAATAGAAGAATACTCATTTTGTAAGCATCTTCGCATGCCATCCGCAAATGTTTTATCAATCCATCCATTCCCAGAAACATAAGCTACAACACCGCCTTGTGAACTTAAACGATTACTTGCCCAACGAATTGCTCTAATATAGCTATCATAGAGGCCTCTTTTTAGTTTTGCTTGAGATCTTGATGCATATGTATCTCGAATACTATCGTTAAGCGTATCATAACGTACATTTGGATTATTATCATTGGCACTTTTTTGACCAACTGAATAAGGAGGGTTGCCAACAATAACTTGGATATCTGCTTCCTGCTGTTTTTTACATCGCTCTGAATTTTCAAACATATAGCGTGTGAAAAAATCTTTTTCCTCCAGCATCAGAAATGTATCAGTTAAACAAATCCCTTCAAAGGGGATATAGTTACCTTTCATAAGGCTATGATAGGTCGATTCAATGTTAATGGCAGCTATGTAATAAGCCAGTAAAACAATTTCGTTGGCTTTGATTTCATTTCGGAACTTATATTCCATATCCTCTGATTTGATCAGTCCAGATTGTAAAAGCCGTGTGATAAAGGTCCCAGTTCCAGTAAAAGGGTCGAGAATAGAGACGCCTCGAGAACTTAAACTTTGTCCAAACTCTTGCTCTAAAACATCATTGACGGAATGTAAGATAAAATCGACTATTTCAATAGGCGTATAAACAATCCCAAGTTTATCTGTTGTCTTTTTGAATGCTTTGGTAAAAAAATCTTCGTAAAGTTGAGTAATAAGGTTTTGTTTTGCGCGCGTTTCAATAATGCCCTCTGTATCCTCCTTTACACTTTGATAAAATTTTTCAAGATCTTTAGCTTCGTCTTTGATATTCATCTTATCAAGTTCAGCTAAGATCTTTTCCATAGCCTGTGAGATAGCATTCTTACTCACAAACTCATTTCCATCAAACAAAGATTCAAAAATAGGACGCGTCACAAGGTGTTGCGCCAACATCTCAAGTGCATCTTCTTGCTCGATACTGTCATTTAAACCGTTCTTTAATTCTTTGTGAAAAACATGAAAAGCGCGATAAGCTTCACTCTTTTTATCAGCGAGTATGCTTTTAAGACGGATAATATGATTTTGTGCAATTGCAGCGACATTTCCCGCCCATTTTTCCCACTGATTAGGCTCTCCACATTTTTTGACAATGATTGGCTTAATAGCACGCGATAATTCATCAATATAAAAATCGAACTCTTCTTGTACTTCATATCTATGAGGGCTTTCACTTGCTACTGAACCAATATGGAGACCAGCACTTTCAGATTTTGCGTGGAAAGAAAGTTCGTCAACAACTGCGGTCATTGCTTGCAAAGCGGGGTCAAAAGTTACCCCTACAATCTCAAATAGATGACGAACATCTTGATCTAGCTCTAAGGCTTTCATTTTGTTTTTAAAGTGGTTATCATGAGCACGCAACGCATTGAGAACTTGCCAGATGACGTCATACTTTGTATTGTTTTCTAAAGCCTGTTGTGGTGGAATATTGAAGGGAATACCAACGGGTAAAATAATATAGCCTGTTGTTTTACCTTCTGCGCGACGCATTACACGCCCCACAGCCTGTATCACATCTACATGACTTTTTCGGGGGTGTAAAAACATAACCGCATCAAGAGCAGGAACATCTACACCTTCAGAAAGACAGCGCACATTGGTGAGTACACGGCAGTTATTCTCATCTGTATCTTCTTTAAGCCAATCAAGCAATTTATTGCGGTCTTTACCATTAAAAGTCCCATCAATGTGCTTAACATCAAAGATAAGAGATGTCTTACTTTCGGGAACAAATTTATGATATTCATCAATAGCATCATTAAAAATCTCACTAACTCGTTCAGATGTCTTGATATCCCTACAGAAAGCCAGAGAACGACGCATAGGTTTTATGCCATCGTCTTCTTTCTTTTCTATTTGAGAAAGTGCTTTGTAGCAGCCAATCATTTTGGTTGTATCATCAAGAATAAGTTCGGAATTTTTATCTTTGAGACGCTTCTGAATTGTTGCGTTGATAATTGCTTCATCAACAGCTAAAACAATAACTTTATAAGGGGTTAACAGTTTATCTTGTAGAGCTTTTGAAAAAGTATAGGTGTAAAGATTTTTCCCATAGAGCTCTTTATCATCCATAGAAGCTAGCACGGCATCGGATACGTCAGCCTTCTTCTTCAACTTATCGGTAAAGATCTTTGGCGTTGCTGTCATATAGAGACGTTTTTTACCCCGAATGATGCTGTTATCATGAACTTTGATAAATTCAGATTCATGCTTGTCTGTTCCTAAAACAACTCCCGTTGTTCTATGGGCTTCATCACAAATGATTAGATCAAATTCGGGTAAATCATATTCCTTTTGCGCATCGGAAATCACTTGAATGGAATGATAGGTCGAAAAGACCACGGTCATTACATCAAGAGAGGTCTTATTAGCTTTACGTGCAAGTTCTTTTGCATCCGTGGTCGCCGGTAAGACAAGATCTGATGCATCAAGACCAGATTCATCATCATGTTTCCCTTTACGACGTTTGCCTACTTGTGTATCCGAACACACGGCAAAGGAACGCAAGGGGATTTCTGTATCAAGGGTCCATTCACGGATTGTTTGGGACATCAAAGCAAGGGAGGGTACCAGAAACAACACACGCTTGCCTTTTCCGGCGAGTGTCTCTGCTATCTTAAGACTGGTAAAAGTTTTCCCCGTCCCACATGCCATAATAAGCTTGCCACGGTCTGCTTCTTGCAAACCTTCACAAACTCTCTCAAGCGCTTCTATCTGATGATCTAAAAGCTTTTTTTTTGGTTGCTCTTTAAGGACGGCTTGTCCTCTTTCTTTATAAGCTCCCCAATCGATTTGACTGTTTTCTAAATCAAACAGATTAATCTGTTGAATACGAACCTCTTGACCATCACAAGTGTTGTTCGCATTATCACTCCAATTGCTTTCGGTGCTATCAACCAGAATACGACGGGTGAATATTTTCTTCCCAGAGGCAGCGATAAAACTATTAATATCTTCTTTTTTAATGATGTGAGAAGCATCATAGCATTTACATTGAATAGCTGCATATCCTCCTTGATCACGGATTGTAGCGACCAGATCAATACCGATATCACGCCCATCTTCATCATGTTCCTTAGCCCATTCCGAATAAGTCTGAACCTTTTCGTATTCCTGCTTTTGTAAAGGGTCTTGCATGAGATAATCCTTCACAAGATTTTCAAACAGCATTCCCAATTCACGGGGTGATTTTGCCTTTTCACGATAGAATTGTAAGAGAGAGCGTAATGAGACGTGTTTGTTATCAGACTTATCAGATTGAAGCATTATGCATTAAACTCCAGCACCTTATAGCATTGATAATTATTCAAAGGAATCGAAATGGAGTTAATTAAATGGATTCAAAAGAAATATCGACAACAAAATGATACAAAACAACCAAAAAAACCATAAATTGCTTAAAGTAAATTTTATAAATAATATTTATAAGCAGCAAAATAGTGGAATTTGCTTATCGTTTCACACATCATTCAAGACAAATGCACTACGTGTTTAAAAACATCATAATGATTATTTTGATAGGTTTTATCACAAATTTTACAGAGAGGTTTTGAAAGTTCCTAACACCTTCAAAATACTTTCAAAACACATTCTATTAGTTGAATTTACGAATGTATTGTTAATACAAGTTGTTTTTTCAAAATTTAATAAAAATTAACATATTGAAATATAACAACTTTTATTTTTCTATTTTAAAAAATATAATAGAGCAATAAAGAGGAACCTTCAAAACCTTCAAAACGTTCAAAACTAAGAGACAGAAAGACTTTGAAGGTTCACTATGCAAATACAAAGTTGTATTGATTTAATGCTTTATAACATTTTCAGATTGCCTCAGTGCGAAATCTTATGATTTTTCACTAAAGGATTCCATTCATAACGTATGGTCGGTCGACCGCCTTTTTGACAACTTTCTCTAGAGATTTCACGAATATAGTTACAACGGCATAAAAGATCTAAAGCACATTTAACGACGTTCTTGTCTTTTAACCCTTTCCAATTCTTTTGGTGAATATCGCGTAGAGTAAAGACATTTTGTAAATAATCACAACGTTCAACAATCAAATTTGCCCACTCTGTTTTTAATGTATCTCCCGCCGCATAAAGACGTTTTGCGTGACTTATCAGATATTTTTCCCAACGCAACGCTGTTGTGATGGCATAGTGTCCAATTTCAAAACCACCACTATCAAGAAGTTCAAAAATCAACGCAAGACTTGCTATGGTTTTTGGCATTTTTAAAACATGCGATTGTAAGCTTTCGGAGAAACGACCACTTTTTGCCTCTCTATGAAGATGCTCGAACCATTCATAAAATTTCTCTTGTGCTTTTGGCATAAAACGCATGATCAGCGGGTGTTCTGGAGAACCTAGCCGTTTATCACGAAAAGAACGAAAAACGCTTTCATACTTTTGCCAGCCCTCTTGATTGGGTGGTCTATCAACCAATTGCCACTCTTGATTTTCATCGGGCCACACCAGCATTTGAAACCGTTGTAATAAACCGTCATCGTTTATTCCACGGTGTATTGCTTGAATGATGGAAATAATTCGTGAAGGTTGAATGCCTCCAATCATTGATAAAGTTACATGGGGAATAAAAATGGTTCCACGCTCTATACGGTCATAGGTAAATTGATCATCTCCATTGAAAGCTGTTAAATAGAAAGAACGGTCTGTTTGATATTCCTTTTTCTCCAAATTGGCTAAAAAACAGATAATTCATCACGGACCATTAAGAGATCACGGGGAGGCTTCTAACAATTCCCCAAGCTTTTCAATCGTGACATCATTGACAATAAGACGTTGTTTATTAAGCGTATCATCATCATTTTTACGAGTAAAAAACTAAGTGGTGTGCAAAGTAATTATGCTAATCATATTCGCAACATTAGAAAAATAATAATTTATCATTACTTACTGATACAGAGCGCAGTATTGTAAAAAATAATTTGCTTCAATTACCAAATAAATAAAAATACAATTGATTAAGGAAATTTTTGCTTTGTATGAAGCACACGTAAAATACGCACAACGCCATTTGAAATATCATAAATCATGATATAATTTGGATTTACAATAAGTTCACGTGTATTTACAATTCGTCCTAAACGACCAAGAGTAGGAAATTTAACAAGTTTTTCTACCTTTTCAGATAAAAGTTGATCAAACTTTAAGGCAGCAGAAGGATTATCTTGTGATATGTATTCACGTATCTTTTTGCGGTCAACGTGTGCTACTTGTGTCCAAATTAGCTTCATAAAGTTGATCTATCTAATTTACTTTGTGTTTTTAAGCGCCATTCCTTTGCTTCTGCTTCCACTTCTTCAGAAGATATTATATCGCCTGCATTAGCAGAATTTATTCCTAATTGGACTTGTTCCCGAAACCATAAATCATGCGCACTTTTTTCTTTTTGTTCTTTTACAATTTCGCGCATATAATCCCGCAACAATTGTGCACCAGATCTATCGCATGCCTTTGCTGCTTTAGAAAATTCATTTTTTAATACATCATCAACGCGAAAGGTAAATGTTGTTTCAGCCATTTTACCACCCCTTAATGTGTTACAATATAATTCTAATGTAATACATTTTTACTATTTCTTCAATAGCTACTGTTAGAATAGATATTTTATATCTATTTTGCATTTTCATAGACTTGAAAGAGACGCCCATACATTCACGGGCTCTGATAACAAACCAGACAGCAAAGAAAGAGCAGTTTCAATGCCTTCACAAATAACCAGATGTTTTGGATTGGCTTGACTTAAATGCACAGCACCGCCGGTGACAGATCCCAACATGGCTTTTGCTAGTACTTGATCTGTTTTGCAGCCATTGGCTTGTAAAAAGGTTCTATGAATGGCAAAAGAGCAGGCACCCTTAACAAGAGCAACCAACGCGGGCAGTGTCATTCCTAAAGGGTGTGGACATTTTGCATGAAAGCGTAAATCGGGAGGCAATTCACAAGTGATACCCCGCTTGCGTAAATAGGTTTCTGCTAGCGTATCTTTTATTGGTTGGCTTTGCTGCCAAATCTCTCTTGCTCTTTCTGCTTTCTGTTTTGCTCTTTTAAGATCAGCAGAAAACTGTTTTGAGAAAGAGAGCCTATGATCATAAGTTTTATCAAAAAAGGCTTGTTTCCCAAGCAAGCCAATTCTTCTAAGCGCTTGTGTGATCTCTCTAAAAGAGCAGCCCGCATAACAAGTGAGTAAGAGGCGCCCATCATGTCCATTGGAAAGAGATAGACTAGGCAACCTATCATCATGGGCTGGACAACGGGCACTTCCATAATGCCCATG
>NZ_BAABIZ010000015.1:0-34333 GCF_039543045.1 Bartonella jaculi | reverse complement strand
CGAATCTTAAAACAACCTTTGAAAGGTCTTTGAAGACCCTTTGAGAACCCCTTAAAAACTCTTTAAAACAAAATAAATTGGTACAAAACCTAGTGGCAAAATATACAAAACCTGCTGGCAAGCTACAACGAATCTTAAAACAACCTTTGAAAGGTCTTTGAAGACCCTTTGAGAACCCCTTAAAAACTCTTTAAAACAAAATAAATTGGTACAAAACCTAGTGGCAAAATATACAAAACCTGCTGGCAAGCTACAGCTGATAAGCTACAGACAGACTACAACAGCTACAGCGGAACTCTCTCAATATATTATGAAAAAAATGGTAGCGGAGGAGGGATTTGAACCCCCGACACAAGGATTATGATTCCTCTGCTCTAACCTACTGAGCTACTCCGCCAAAATAGAAAATTACTGCAGATTATTTCATCTTTTCCGGATATAAGGGGTATAATAGTAAGATGTCAAGCATCGTTTTTAAGCTTTTCTCTTGTCATTCTATTTTATCCCCGATATGGAAATATACGGAATTATATTTTTTATATGGAGCAGTGGAAGGCATAAAAATGTTGCCACGTATAGCGGTTTTAGGATGCGGTCATTGGGGTGGGAATCATATACGAACACTCCAAGGACTTGGAGCTTTAGCAGCAGTTTCTGATATGGATGTTGAGCGTGCTGCAGGTTTTGCAAATATGTACGGCGTTGATATTGTTGCGCCTGATGATCTTTTTACGCATAAAGATATTGATGCACTCGTCTTAGCGCTGCCTCCACAGTTTCATACAGAAAATGTTCTGCGTGCTCTTAAAAATGGCAAAGATGTTTTGGTTGAAAAACCAATTGCTTTGAATATAGCAGATGCTGAACGTCAAGTTCAGGTTGCTAGCGAATATGGGCGGGTTTTTATGGTGGGCCATATTTTGCGATTTCATCCTGTTTTTGAAAAAATATGTGAATTGGTGGCAAAGGGAGAATTGGGTGAGGTGCGTTATATTTATTCTCACCGATTAGGCTTTGGAAAGTTTCATACACAAAGCGATGCTTTATGGGACCTTGCTCCTCATGATCTCTCAATGATTTTAGCGTTGGCAGAATGTGAACCCTCGGAAATTCGAGGTGAGGGGGCCGCTGTAATTGATCAGTGTTCTGATTTTGCTCATATCCATATGACTTTTCCAAATGGTGTACGTAGTCACCTTTTTGCTTCACGTCTTAGCCCCTATCGTGAAAGGCGTTTAACGGTTGTTGGGACAAAGGCTATGCTTGTTTTTGATGATATGGAACCGTGGAGTCGCAAATTGGCATTTCACCGTTTTGCTGTTTGGAAAGAAAATAAAAAGTGGGCTTTTAATGCCGATAAGCTGGATTACATTGAAATTTGTGAAGATTTGCCGCTTACTTGTGAATTGCAGCATTTTCTTCATTGTATTAAAACGCGTCAATCGCCTCGGACCAATGGCGATGAGGCTATTGCTGTTTTACGGATTTTAACTGCTGCTAGTGTCAATTATCGGAGATAAAAGAGATAAGTAGCGCTTTTGCATTCTTGTGATGATCAATGGAGTTAATATGCAATTCATCGACTTGGGGGCGCAGCGCGCGCGCATTGAAGACAAAATTAATGCTGCAATTGCACAGGTGGTAGCCAGTGGCAAGTATATTTTGGGGCCAAAAGTAACAGAATTTGAAGAGCGATTGGCAGATTATCTTGGTGTTAAGCATGTGGTTGCGTGTGCTAATGGAACTGATGCCTTGAAGATGCCTCTTATGACTAAAAATATTGGTCCAGGTGATGCGGTTTTTTGTCCTAGCTTTACGTTTTCCGCAACTGCTGAAGTGGTCGCTTTGGTAGGAGCAGAACCTGTTTTTGTCGATGTTCTGCCTGATACATTCAATATTGACGTTGATAAATTGTGTGAGGCAATTGAGATGATTAAAAAAGAGGGACGCCTCAAACCAAAGGCGGTCATTCCTGTTGATTTGTTTGGGCTTTCTGCTGATTATGCTCAAATTACTAAAGTGGCGGTAAAGGAAAATCTTTTTGTTATTGAAGATGCTGCTCAATCCATAGGTGGTAGAAACGGTAATATTATGTGTGGTGCTTTTGGTGATGTTGCCGCAACAAGTTTTTATCCTGCAAAACCATTGGGGTGTTATGGCGATGGAGGCGCTATGATGACGAATGATGACGATTTGGCAGCACTTTTGCGTTCTATTCTGTTTCATGGTAAAGGTAAAACGCAATATGACAATGTGCGTATCGGTATGAATTCACGCTTAGATGCAATTCAAGCTGCAATTTTGCTAGAAAAACTTGTTATCTTTGAAGATGAGATGGAAAAGCGTGTGGCGATTGCTCAATATTATTCCAATAGTTTAAGAGATGTTGTCACGGTTCCAGAAGTGGAAGAAGGAGGGCGTTGTGCCTATGCGCAATATACTATTAAGGTGGAAAATCGCGATAGATTAAAGGATTATTTACAGGAAAATTCTATCCCTACAATGGTTTATTACGAAAAGCCTTTGCATCAACAACCAGCTTATAAACACTTTCCTTATGTAAAAGGCTCTCTTGCTGTTTCCGAGTCTTTAGGAGAGTGTGTTCTAAGTTTACCTATGCATCCTTATTTAACGCAAAGTGATCAGGATATGATTATTCAGCGAATAAGAGACTTTTATCACTCTTGAGAAAGTATCTTGTCCTAAGCTATTATTTTAAACGGGTGGGTTTTATTTTGCCTCTATCCTGGAAGGTGTTTTGGAGAGTTATGACATCAAGATAAAATCAGAATTATAAGAGGTTAGATATAGGCAAGGGTGTAATGTATGTCTTCTTTTCACAATACACAATAGATATTGTGTTCCGGAACATACAGTCGACATTATGTTCATTAAATGTTCATTAACCAAATATTCTCACTCGATTGTTTTGAAGACAATTTATGTAAGGGGTGTTTTTTGAGTGTCGGTTATTTTTTTGCGAATACGAGATGCTAAGTCGTTTTTACTTTTAGAATTTTGGATCAATGTGTTGATGGGGGAAGCATCACCTTCTTGTAGGGCTATTTGGGCAGCTAATGTCGCCGCTAATTCTTTTGTTTCTTCTCGTAGTTCATTTAAGAGTTGCTGGCTAGCAGCAGTGTCAAGCTCATCGGTTTGAATTTTTTGTAAACGTTGCTGATAGTGGGCGATTTTTTCACGCATAGTTTTAATTTCCATTGTGAAAGTGTTTGTTGTAAGCGCGCTTTGTTCGTTCTTTATCTCGCTCGTTTCTTTTTCATGAGGGAAAGGAGAAGTACATTGTGTGGAGAGACGCAATCGATAAAGTTGTTCTATGACTTGGCTAAGTTGTATTTTCTGTTGGGCATATTTTTTTTGCAAAGAGTCATATTGTTGTTCGTTGCGCACTAATTCGACAGCGTGCTTAGCACAGAGAAAATCATAGTTGGCTTGTATTTCTGTGAGTGATGACGGAATTTGTGTAGAAACAAATTTATGTGCAAAGTGAAGGGCTCTGCGCCAAATAAGGGGGGCGAAAAGTATTAATAACCAAGAAGTAAAGGCTACTCCAAGAATAAAAAAAAGAAATGACTGGATAAGCATAAATCCCCTCTGCAATGAGAATCCGTTTAAAATGGATTCCATGTTGGTCTGCGTGTTAATTTTAAATATCCTATATTGATGCCAAGGCGTGCACCAATTCCCGTACGTACTGGAATTAACAAGACATTGTGGCGTTTAAGGACATGAAAACCAACACCTGCTATTAAATAGGCCGAACCTGAAATACCACCATAGCGTCCCCATAAATTATTTATATTATTGAAATCATAAACTAAGATCATTAAACGAGAGCCTTGGCCCCCAAAATCCCATCCCACAGAGGGGCCTTGCCAAAAAACTTTATGCTGACCATAAGTTTTGGTAAAAAGTTGTCCTTCGCCATAAGTTAATCCAGCAAAAAAGGCGCCAGAAGCTTCTTCGCCTAAAATATAGGCATTTGGATAACCGTACCGAGAAAAGATCTTTTCTATTGCTACTGCTATACCGCTGGCAGTTTTCCCAAAAAAAGTGTGACCAGAATCGATAATTTCTTGCAACGAATAATAGGGTTCAGCTGGTCTTATCGGTCGAGATTGAGCATGTGCGGCGTTTATGGTTATGAATAAAAGGAATATAAAAGGTAAGATATTTTTATACCAGCGTGTTAGAAGCAAGAGAGCCATAGAAAATTTCCCTTTTATTAGTTACAAACAAAAAGATAATATTAGCATTTTTATTCGATTCAAATAAAAAATTAAGACGTAAGGGTATTTAACTTCTTGAATTTTTTTCTGAAAAAAAATGAGCATGATTGTTAAAGTTCCATATGTGCATTGGATGTTAAGAGTTTCACTGTAAAATGAAGCTTGTTTTTAACACTAGGAGTTCTCAATAATTATGACGTTAGCTATTTCTTTGAAGTCTACCGATCTTGCAGCTTTACTTTGTAGCCGTATCTGCCATGATTTGATTTCACCTGTTGGTGCTATTCAAAATGCAATGGAGCTCTACGATGAGGGAGGTGCTGATGAAGATGCTTTGCAATTAGTACGTTGGTCTGTTGCGAGTGCTTCTGCTCGTCTACAATTTGCGCGATTGGCTTTTGGTTTTTCAGGGGCAGGTGGGAGCCAAATAGATACGCGTTCTGCTGAACAGGTTGCTCAACAATATATGAAGGAAGAAAAAGCAGTTTTAAAATGGCAAGCTCCAGCACTGCTTTTACCAAAAAATGAAGTTAAACTTTTGCTGAATTTGTTATTGATTGCAAATGCAACGGTTTCGCGTGGGGGTGAAATAGTTGTGATGATTTTGCAAGATGAAAATAAACGTTCTTTTCGATTTGAGATTTGTGGTAAAAATTTACGTATTCCCTCCCATTTTATTGAGTTGTATAACGGGAAAATTCAAGAAGAACTTATTGATGCTCACATCATTCAGTTTTACTATACAGTGTTACTTTCTGAGATGACCTCCATGAAAATAAACATCGACAAAACAGATAATCATATCATTTTGGAAAGCGTGAAGAATCTTTGAATAAGATGAAATTGAATAAGGTGTGTTGGGAAAAGATGGCTTAGGTTACATCCGTGAACGGTGGGTTTTGATCTCTTAAGCGTAAAAATTCCCTCTACACAAGAAGATCTTGTGCCCGCGAACCTTTAATTTATAACAAAGAGAAAATCTCGGCCCGCTACACTCCGAGATTTTACAATGTGCATTTTCATTGCTTAAGCGGTTTTACGTACGTTTTCCTCAACTGGATCACGTAACACATAACCACGCCCCCAAACTGTATCAATGTAGTTTACGTTGGAAGATACTGCTTCCAATTTTTTCCGCAGTTTACAGATAAAGACATCGATAATTTTAAGTTCCGGTTCATCCATTCCACCGTAGAGATGATTGAGAAACATTTCCTTAGTGAGTGTGGTGCCTTTGCGTAGAGAGAGAAGTTCTAGCATCTGATATTCTTTACCAGTTAAATGGACGGGACGCCCAGCAACTTCTACTGTTTTCGCGTCAAGGTTCACGGTGAGATCGCCAGTAACAATAATAGATTGTGCATGACCTTTGGAACGGCGGATAACCGCATGAATACGTGCAATTAGCTCATCCTTGTGAAATGGCTTTGTCATATAATCATCCGCACCAAAGCCAAAACCACGTACTTTATCTTCGATAGCACTCATACCGGAAAGAATGAGGACAGGGGTTTTGATTTTTGCTAATCTGAGCGTCCGCAAGACATCGTAGCCTGACATATCAGGGAGATTGAGATCAAGCAAAATGATATCGTAATCATAGAGCTTACCCAGATCGACACCTTCTTCACCTAGATCAGTGATATAGACATTAAAGTTTGCTGACTTTAGCATTAACTCAATGCTTTGAGTGGTTGCTTTATCATCTTCAATTAATAATACGCGCATTTTAGATCCCTCACTTTGCTCCTCCAGAATCAAGCGGAGCACTCTTTTTACAGCAGTTGTAAAACCACCGTTGATAAAAATTCATAAAATCAAACACTTATAAGAAAGTGTTTATGAACACTTCAGTAGTACGCGTAACAATCACTACTGAATTCCCCTGAGTTCCCCACTATCTATGATAGTGGTTAACAAAATATTTTTTTTTTTGAAAGAGGTTGACAAAATTATTTTAGAAAAATCGACGATTTTTAAACTTGATAAAAAAATGAGGTGTTTTTTACGAACTTTAACTTTAAAAAAAACTTATAATAGATTCTTTTAAATTACTTTTTTACAATTTTAGTTTTTATTTACCGAGCTTTAAATCTCTTCATTCTATAGTGGAGGCGAAAAGTAAAGAAATGGTTATTGCTCTTTAAAGTAGGTGGTGTTTGCACATGCTTTAAGGGTGGAAAAATTATAGTTTCAAGTTAAAAAATGGACTGTTTTTCATCAAAGAGAGTGTAACTGAAAAGATATTAGGGGAGCGAATGTGAATTTTAAGTTGGCTCAATCAAGGAGTAGTGAGTATGAAGCCACGGGAAAGTTTGGTACGATTGAAGATGTTTCAAGTACGTGGGAAGCGTCGTGAAATTGCACAGCTTGAGATGATGATCGCAGAATTTGAGCGAATGGTGTTAGAGCTGGAAGCACAAATTATTCATGAAGAACGGAAATCTGGAAACAGTGATGTTCATCATTTTGCTTATTCTGCTTTTGCTCGTGCGGCGCGGCAAAGACGCGATAATCTTATAAATTCGATTCGTGATTTGCAACGTCAGAAAACAAATGCTGAAATTGTTCTTCATGAAGTCAATACAGAGTTGCAACGTGCACAGCTTTTGGAGGCGCGCGAAAATGGGGCAGTCTTAGGTGATAATCCTATCGTGATTCAAGCTAAATCGATGATTGGCTAAATCGATGCCCAGCTAAATCGATAACTGGATAGTGAAAGCTGTAGTTTGAAGAGATATTCTTTGAGATCTTGGGGGCTGAAAATAAAAAAACAGCCAAACTTTTATCAAGTTTGGCTGTTTTAAAGTATATTCTAAAGCAGGATGAATAGTAATTAATGTCTGTAGTTTTGGATTCTGGTCGTCCGTAATCCAGCTAAGCCATGTTCATCGATCAAACTTTGCCATGAAAGAAATTCTTCTACGGTCAAAGTATAGCGTTGACACGCTTCATCAAGACTTAACAATCCACCTCTGACAGCCGCAACAACTTCAGCTTTGCGACGGATCACCCAGCGCCTTGTTGTTTTCGGCGGTAGGTCGGCGATTGTGAGTGGACTTCCATCTGGCCCAATAACATATTTCATTTGTGTTTTTATCAAATTCGTCATTATATCATCTACTTTTAGTGAGGGACTTGATGCGGTTATAAGGCATGAAATTTAAAAAAGAGCTAAACACGTTGAAAGAAAAAATTAATAAAATAAGCCAATGCGCGAAAAATAGGGTACAAACTGAAGCCCGTAGAATAGCCTTTTGCGATGTTTTTGCCGGATTTTAAAAGGAAGCAGAAAAGGGGTTTCATTGTGCCTTATTTTCATCACTGTTTTTTTGTTTTGGCACCTTTGAAGAAAATGATACTGTTGGTTGTGGAAAGAATAAAAAAACAATATAAAAGAACTATGAATAGCATAAAAAGCAATGGCTGGTGTGCATAGAACATTAATGAATGGCTGCACATTAAATAGAGAATAAATACATGTTTTTGAACAGTCTTGATTTGCCAGGAAAACCTGAGAATTCCCGCATTGTTGTAGCAATGTCGGGTGGGGTTGATTCATCGGTTGTTGCAGGTCTTCTGAAAAGGGAAGGGTATGATGTCGTTGGGATTACGTTGCAGCTTTATGATCATGGCGCTGCAACGCATAGAGTAGGGGCATGTTGCGCTGGACAAGATATTGAAGATGCACGTCGCGTAGCAGAGACATTGGGGATACCTTATTATGTTCTTGATTATGAAAAGCGATTTCGCGAAGCCGTGATTGATCCTTTTGCAGAAAGCTATGCACACGGAGAGACACCTGTACCGTGTGTGGCGTGCAATCAGACTGTCAAGTTTGCTGATTTATTAGCAACTGCGCGCGAATTAGACGCAGATGCTTTGGCAACCGGCCATTATATTCGCTCGCGCCCTCATGGTGTAGTGGGGAATCGGGCACTCTTTCGTCCTCGTGATTGTGAACGGGATCAGAGTTATTTTCTTTTTGCAACAACACAGGAACAGATTAATTATTTGCGTTTCCCACTTGGTGATCTTCCGAAAGCACGTGTTCGTGAAATAGCAGCAGAAATGGGCTTTGCTGTTGCAAATAAGCATGATAGTCAAGATATTTGCTTTGTTCCACAGGGAAAATATTCTGATGTTATCACGAAATTGCGTCCAGAAGCAGTAAACCCTGGAGTTATTGTGCATATCGATGGACGAATTTTGGGCAAACATTCTGGAATTGTTAATTATACTGTTGGTCAGCGCCGTGGTATTGGTGTTGCAACCGGTGAAGCGCTTTATGTGGTTTATCTCGATGTGGAGAATGCGCGTGTGATTGTTGGTCCGCGTGAGATGTTGGAAACACATAAACTCTTTTTGCGTGATGTCAATTGGCTTGGTGATGAGCGGTTGGATAATTTCCCAGATGAGGGCGTTGAGGTCGCTGTCAAAGTTCGTTCAACTCGTCCTCCTCATCTTGCTCGCTTGTATTATCGAGAGGGTAATTTTTCTGTTGACTTGTTGGAACGTGAAAATGCTGTGGCGCCAGGGCAGGCTTGTGTTTTTTATGATGGAAATGGTGAGGAAGCACGTGTTCTTGGGGGGGGATTTGTGACCCATTCAGAACGTGCAGCTGGTGCTGAAGTGATGTTGAAACGGGTTTTGTGCAATCTGGAAACAGAAGCACCTGTTTCTTCTGAAATTAAAACAACTGCTTCTTATAAATAAAATGTGTTTCTTCAGGTGATACGTTGTTATCGCTTTAATGATCGCTTTTATTTGAGTTTATCAGAATCAGCAAAGTGTGCTAATGCGAGACCTGATGCCGTGGCAACATTAAGGCTATCAAAGCCGTAAGCCATAGGAATACGCAAAGTTTTTGATTTTTGCAAAACATGGGCTGGTAAGCCCTCGCCTTCTGTCCCTAAAATAAGCGCTGTCCTTTTTGCTATTTTTGCTTGTGAGAGAGTGTATGAGGCAGAGGGGGAAAGCGCGTAAGCATGAAAATCTGCATCGTTTAGTGCTGTAATAATGTCATTAATATCAGCGCCTTGCGTATAGGGTACTTTTAGTGTTGCACCTGCAGAAACTCTGATTGATTTGCGGTAAAGTGGATCGCATGAGGTTTTATCGACGATAATGCCATTACTGGCAAAGGCGGCTGCATTGCGAAAAATGGCTCCCATATTATCGTGATTGGAAATACCGCATAAAACCAGAATCAGAGCTTTTTCTGGAAGATCTTGTAAAAAATTTTGTAATGATGGTAGCTTTGTACGTTCACCAATACCAAGTATACCACGATGAACATGGAAGCCTGTAATATCATCCATGATTGTTTGTGGAACGCAATAAATGGGACACATTGGCTGTGTCGTTTCTAAAAGGGGCATAAGTCTAGGAAGGTGTTTTATCACCATAAGTAGTGAGAGAGCAGAAAAATTTTTCGAATGCAGCAATGCTGACAATATTATTTTGCCTTCAGCAATAAATTGATGTTGCCGTCCAACGAGATCTTTTTCACGAATGTTGTGATAGGCTCTCAAACGTGGATCATCAGTTTGGTCGATTGTTGTGATATTCAAATGCATATGGGGCTTTTAATGCTCTTTTTGCTCAATTGCCAGATATTGAATGTTGGCTTTATTTTTGAATAGTGAAAAAAATTCATTATTTTAAAACCTATGGTGGAATTTGTGTTGACAAAATGCAACCGCAGGTATAATGTAGGGGTACCGAATGCGGCACAATGCATTTTGTTTTCGTATCGGGTACAGGGTTTTAGGTCCCCGCTATTTCCTAAGCTCTGTATACCCTTAATTCCTAAGGGAAAAGAATCTGGGTCCCCAATGCCCAGATTCTTTGTGGGGGTGTTCTTCTTTTTCGTTCCTAAGAATAGAATAGTTTTTAAGGTTTCTTTGGCGCCCATAATGTTTTTGATAAGCGTTATGATATAAGGTTGCAGCGGAATACTGAGGCACTTTTTTGCTGTGGGCAATCATACTGATATGTTGGTTGGTTTGATGTCCATAAAAAGTTGATAAATCGTATATAAGTTTAATGCATTTGAGAAAAAAACAACAGACTATTTCAATTATGAGGCAGTAAAATCCATTGTTCGTCTCTTCAAAAAGCTCTTGATAATCAAAATGATGCATTTAATTTCTGTTGGAGAGTTTCTTGTTTCTTTTTTTAAGTAATATTTGTGTTACTCTGTTTCGTTATATTATATCGTATAACAGAGTGGTTTCTGGAAATGACAATGGTAGCTTGTGAGAGGTGTTTATTGTTGTGAATCTTTTGTAAGATTAAGGAAATATTGGCGACATGGCAAAAATATCATTTATATGGTGGAAAGTGTCATTCTTTATTTCGTGAAGAAGAAGAGGGTATGGTTGTGGATGTAAGAATCAATATACAAAGCTTAACCCTATACTCTATTTTCGTTGCTTGTATCGTCTTTGCTTTGAAATATTGGGCATATCATATTACTGGTTCGGTTGCACTTTATTCTGATGCATTGGAATCAATCGTAAATATACTTGCGGCATTGGCAGCATGGTGGGCTGTGAAAGTGAGTATGAAGCCGGCGGATCAGGATCATCCTTTCGGACATCATAAGGTGGAATATTTTTCTGCTCTTCTCGAAGGGGCACTGATCATTATTGCGGCAATAATGATTTTAAGAGAAGCATGGATAGCTCTTTCAACCATTGGGGCATTGCAAAAACCTGGAATATGGCTTGTTATTTATTTTATAGCAAATGTCATCAATTACGTGTGGGGTTGGATTCTTATTCGGCAGGGAAAGCTTCACCGCTCACCAGCTCTTAAAGCTGATGCTGCCCATTTCATTACAGATGTTTTTACTTCACTTGGTATTTTAGTTGGTCTGATTGCTGGTTTTGTCGGTGAATGGGCTATTTTAGATCCAATTTTGGCAATCATTGTCGCGGTTAATATTCTTTTACAAGGGTGGAAGGTGATTAATAATGCCGTTCAGGGATTAATGGATGTTGGAGTTGAATTGGATGAAACCATGCGGATTCGCGAGCTTATTTCCGCAAATGCACATGGGGCGCTTGAGGTGCATGATTTGCGTACGCGTGTTGCTGGCAGAGCTACTTTTATAGAGTTTCATTTGGTTGTGCCGGCTGTAATGCCGGTAGGAGAAGCACATCAGATTTGCGATAAAATTGAAGGCGTTCTTGAAGAAGAGTTTGATAATGTGCGTATTTCCATTCATGTAGAGCCTGAAGAAGAGGCTAAATTGCCTCCTGGTACAACGGTAATCCCCTTTATATAACGGGTTCTTTTTCATCTTGTCATCGTTTAAAGGGGCATGAACAAAAAGGGCTTTTTGTTTTTTATGCAAAATGTCAAAGATCAATTTTTTCAGTACACGCTATTTCATTTTTTTGATTGATAAGACTATAACGTTGTAACTGACAGTGCCATTGATGATCAAACCGCTCAATGGCAAATAAGTTGAAGCCTGCGGGTGGTTTTTTATCACCAAAAGCTTGCGATGCGGAAGCAACACCAACAATAGGAATTTCCCCCCTTTTTCCCTCAATGGTCTTTAATGTGGGTAAATGGGTATGTCCATGAAGAATAAGTTCACAGCCGTGATGTTTGATAACATCTAGAAAACGTTTTATACCCCATAATTTTTTATGCCAAGAGGTTGCATGGTGGAAGGGCGGATGATGTATCATGACGACACGAAAGAGATTGCGCATTGCCGCTTCGTTTAAAAGTTGCGATAAAGCTTGCGCTTGCTTTTTGCCAAAATAGCCAAAAGCTTGAAAAGGTGGTGTAGCAATGGCTGAAGAAGCACCGATAATGGCTACATTATCGCGAATGCGCATATAAGGAAAAGGAAGATTGTTCTTTTGAGGGAAATCACTTGTGATCCAAGGTTGAAAGAGAGTGCAGGCCTTTTGGAATGTTCCGCGGACATAAGCATCATGATTCCCAAATGTTAAAGAAATGTTTTGAGGTTGACCTTGGTTAAGCAACCAATTGTGTGCTTGTTTAAATTCCTTATCTAAAGCAAGATTGACAAGATCACCAGAGATTACAAGATGATCAGGATTTGTCTTTTTTAAGCTATCCATTAAAGTTTCTAGGATATTTGTTACCATTTGGCTTTTACGTTTTTTTTGCCAATTAAGATAGCCGGTAATGCGCTTCCCAAAAAGTTCAGAGAAGGAAGGTTGTGGTAGAGGTGAAAGATGTACATCCGATATATGGGCAAGATAAAACATAGGCGTTAGAATAGCGTTGAAAACAATTTAGGCAATAAAAAAGAGTATAAAGCAAGCCAATGCATGTTTGAGGCAAGAGAAGATAGTGAAATGAAAAAACAGTTTATTAAAAATGCGAAAAAAACTTTGGAAAATTCACGCTTCATTGGTCTTTGAATTACAAAAGGCGCTTAATAGGGCACGTACTTGCTTGTATCATCGGTGTATATTTTCTGTAGGGGCACCTTGGGCATTTTAAAATGGTGATACAATTTCTCAGGATTTTTTTAACGGCTTTCACGATACCACATGCTGCTAAACAGTAAAAGGCAAGCGAGCAGTGCAAAGAAACCGGAAAAGATCGAAAAAGAGAAAGCATTGATTAATCGGGTTTCTGTTGCTTCTTTTAGAATAATTGAATGCGCAAAGGGAGATGTTGTGCCTCTTTGTGAGCGAAGCATTTTGAGTGGGGGAAGATTAATGCTTTCTTTTTTATCATCATGTAACCGCACAATATGCCCGCCGGTGTGTTTGCTAATGGGGATGAGTTTTTCTTTCGTTGAAATTAACTCATACAATTCGAGATTATCGAGTACACCTACAGAAGAAAGCACTGTTAGATTGTCATTTTTGATGGTAAAAATTCCTGTTTCATCGGTACTAACAGTTGCTGTAAATATACCTTCTTGCTCTTTGGTAAGGGTGATATTTTCTTTCTTTCCAGAGGGAAAGGTTATTTCAGCTTGTTTGGGATGATCTTTAAGCGTTTGGCGATGAATCGTTAAACGATGATGATTGCTGGTGGCGCTTAATTTTTCTTCTTCAAGTTCTGGTTCTTTCATAAGCCAATGGGCAATTCGACGATAAAGAGCTGCATAAGGACCTCCTCCTTCAAAACCTCGTGCCCAAAGCCAACTTTCGTCAGAAAGCAACATGCCTACACGCCCTTTATCGACATGGGAAAGAAGTAAAAGCGGTTGTTCATCCGCTCCTTTCATGAGAGCCATTCCTTTGTCTGTATTTTGAATGGCAATTTGCCGTAGCCATTGCCCCCATTGAGAGGCTGGATAAGCAGGTGTGGCAAGACCCCTTGTGACAGGATGACGTTCACCTTCTTTGGTTAAACTAGGGCGAAAAGGCTTTTGAATAATAACACCATTGGGGAGTGCGGGTAGGATGCTTATTAAAGGGGTTTTCGCAAGTGAGTTTTGTTGGGTAAATTCCGGTCCTGTTACCATCAGCAACGCACCGCCCTTTTGTACATATTGAGCGATATAATCATAATAGATTAATGGAAGAACAGCAGAATGTTGGTAGCCGTCAAGAATGATGAGATCAAAATTATCAATCTCTTCAACAAAGAGTTTTCTTGTTGGAAAGACTACAAGTGACAATTGGCTTAATGGCGTATTATCTGCTTTGTTGGGAGGACGCAAAATAGTAAAATGAACAAGATCAATATTGGAGTCACCCTTCAAAAGATCACGCCATGTCCGTTCACCGTTATAAGGCGCGCCAGAAATAAGAAGGACACGCAAATTTTCTCTAATTCCTTCAATAATAGCTATGGCGCGGTTGTTTTCAGAGCTTAATTCACCTTTATATGTATCGGTGGCAACTTGGATGATATTTTTTTCAGCATGGCGAAGGGTGATTTCAGTTTGAAAAATAACGCCAGGGGTCACAGAATAATGACCAACTTCTTGTCCATTGACGCTTACAGTAATATTTGCTTGCGTTGGTATAGATTCTTGGGGGTGTCCTTTATCTTCTACCAAAATAGAGAGCATTTGTGGTTTATTGATAAGGGCAAATCGAGGGGGAGAAATAAATTTGATTTGGCGGTCAAATTCATCTGGTCTCCCTGTTATAAGAGCATTGACAGGCGCTTTATGGTGAAGCTCTGAAATGTTAGGGATGTCATGCACTTGACCGTCGGTGATCAGAATTGTGCCTGCATAACGAGAGGGCGGCACATCAGATGTGGCTTGTGTTAAAGTACTAAATAAATTCGTTGAGGGGGCATATTGATTGTTCGCAAGTTTTCCAGCATCAATAAAGCGCGGTTCAAATTGTGGATAGCGCGCCAATGCATTGGTTAATTGTACGCGTGCTTCGTCACTGTCTTTTGTTCGTGTGCCAAAGGTTTGGCTTTTGCTACGGTCAATGACAATACCTACAATGCTTTTGAGTGGTTCGCGTTGTTCTTTTATGATCATTGGATTCAGCAAGGCAAGGATTAATGAGGCCAAAGCCATAAGGCGCAACAAAGATCCTTGACGCTGTTTAACGAGGCCGATAATCACAAAAAGGATAGATATCCCGCTTAAGAGAATAATCCAAGAGAGTGGCAAAAAAGGCTGAAAAGTGATGAATGGTATCATTGCCTTCTTTCTTTGTTAAAGCGCTCCAAGAGAGCCGGAACATGAATTTGGTCAGCTTTATAGTTTCCCGTGAGCACATAGATAACGATATTTAATCCTGCACGAAATGCCCATAGTCGTTGCATCGGGTCATGGGGAATAAGTGGGTATTTCCACATGCCTTTTTCGTCTAGTGCCCAAGCACCAGAAAAGTTATTAGCGGTGATAAGCAGAGAACTTACATTATCACCGGTGGCAAAAGAATTTTCATTTTTTTTCTTCATTGATGATGATTCAACCCACAAAGGCGAACCACGGTAGAGACCGGGAAAATCTGGCATAATATAAAAAGAACGAGCAATAACATGATCAGTTGATGCAGGCTCAATGGCTGGAATATTTAACTCTTTTAAGATGGTTCGTAATCTTTGTGTGGCTGGGGTAGCTGCTCCTTCAAGGTTTAGATTGGCATTTATCTGATCGCGCGTGTCAAATAAAACTGTTCCTCCATGTTTCATAAAGGTATTTATCTTTTCAAGGCTTTTTTGTGTTGGTAGGGGACTATTAGCGTCAATTGGCCAATAAATAAGAGGATAGAAGGCGAGTTCATCCTTATCAAGATCAAGCGCTATTACAGAGCCAGGTGAGAGCATTGTACGTTCTGCGATAAATTGACTGAGTGTTTCTAGTCCGCTTTTACTCGTTGTGTCAATTTCATGATTGTTGGTTACGACATAAGCAAGATGTGTAGCGCCAGCTGCTTTTACTATGGTCTCATCATAATTTTCTAAGCCTTGTGCATGAACGATTGGACTATATGAGAATAAGGTGATGAGACCTATTATAAGGGGGAGAAAAAGCAGCATATTGTTTCGTCGATTGAGAAAAAAGGTACCTCCCATCCATAAAATGAGGAAATTATCAAAGGCAAATAATAAGATGGCTAATCCTAAAAGTGGACCGCTGAGATGTTTCTCTTTTGTGTCATAGGATAAAGAACTTTCGTTTAAAGAGGCGGGCAATGATGATTGTTGTACCAAGCGTGATGAATGATTTAAGAGATTAAGTGCATAAAGATTATTTTTAAAGCCGTAAAATCCAGGTGGGGTATGATAGGATGCAACGGGTGGATTTTGGGCATCAATGACGAGTGGAACAACATAAGAAGGAGGTGTTTGTAGCTGTCCATCAGCAGTCAACGTCTGCCAAGGGGTCTGTAATGCTGTTTTTTCTACATGTGTTGGGTTTTGATTTTCATAGGCACTGAGGGTAATTAGTTTTTGCAACATTTGTGCAAAAAAAACAGAAAGAGGGAGATTCGACCATGTGGGGTCGGGTGCGACATGAATAAAAATGAGTTTGCCTTTGCCATGACTAGCCGCTGTAATAAGTGGAGTTCCATCCGCAAGACTGAGCCATGTTTTTTCAAAAAGATCAGAGCTTGGTTCTGCTAAAATTTGGCGTGAAACAGTGACGTCTTCGGGGAAAGGAAGAGCAAAGAAGAAGCTATTTTTCGCAAAAGGCGCAAGTTTTTGCGGTTTAGCCCAAGACATAATACTCCCAAGCAAGCGTTTGCCAGGACGCAGTGGAACGGGCAGTAAACTATCATGGTGTTCAGCAGCACTTAAGTTTTCTCCAGCAAAGCGGATGAGTGTTCCCCCTTTATTGACGAAATCAGAGAGCTTCTTTTCTGCTTCCTTTGACATATTCACAATGTCGCCCATAATGAAAACAGAAGGATTTTGTTTGAGTAAGTGAGCAATATCAATTGAAAGTTCTTTGCCTCCCGCTGTTATAAGTTGCGTATGGCCTTGTAATGCTTTGATAATGTAGTAAAATGGGGAAAGTAGGGGTTGTGTCATTTCATTGATATTTGGTGAAAGCAGGGCAACGCGGTTTACACGATTATGGCTATCACTTAAGAAGGTTGCTGCGGCGTGCGCATGGTTTTCGATTTTTATCCATGCAATATCGTTGCGTAATTCAAGTGGTAAGTTAAAAGGAACAAGAGTTGTTGTTTCTCCATCAAGAAAGTTTGTCGTAAAACGGCCAAGGAGTTGACTGTTTAAGTCATAGAGGTTTAGTGCGACCGCAGTTTCTCCATGGGTGGTTGCACGAATGACGCGTGCTACCATGTCTCCATTATGATTTTCTATGGCTGTTATACCGGTTAGATCGGAAATATCAGCTAGATACCATAAGAATGTTTTGGGTTTTAACTGTTCAATGAGAGCAAAAGCTTGATCATCTTTATCTGTTTGTAAGCCATCACTTAAGTAAGCAATATCAAGAGGTTCGCCTTTGGTTATTTCAATCAGTTTTTTCAGTGTACGTACACGGTTTACAGGCCAAGGGCGGGGGTGCAAATGTGTTAAATGTTGTTTTACGGTTTTTGCAGGTAAAAGTCCAATATTGGGAGTGTCATTTTCAGCTGTCGCAAGAAAATAAACATTCTTTTGATGTTTTTCTGCTTGTGTGAGAAGATTTTCGGCAACAGTAACACGTTTTTTCCATTCTTTGGCAGAAGCCCATCCATTATCGATAATGAGTGCAAGCGGTTGAGATTGAGAGAGTGTAATTGGCTTTTGATTCCAAGTGGGCTGTGCCAAAGCGATAATAGTCAGTGCTGCTATGGTTAATCGTAACAACAATAACCACCAAGGTGTATGGTTTGCAGCTTCCTGCTGATTGCTTGCTTTAGGCAGAAAATGCAAAGGTGGAAAAGGTTCTTTACGCGGGAGGGGAGGTGTTACGCGCAACAACCACCAAATGACTGGTAAGGAAAAAAAACCGAGTAAAAGTAGGGGAGCACCAAAACTCAAAATGACCTCCTCCTATGAGATGGAGAGAACTCTATTTTGTTTGCAAGTTGCAGAATGATTTCTGTTAAGGGCTGATTGGTTTTACTCACATGATAGCTCCAATCTTGGCGTGAGCAAAAATCTGTCAATTGTTGTCTCCGTGCTTGATACAATTTGCAATAGTGCTCACGAAAGTTTTCTGCTTTTCCTAAAACGCGCTTTTCTTTCGTTTCAGGATCAAAAAATTCTGTACAACCTGCATAGGGGAAGCGTTCTTCTGCGGGATCAGCAACTTCAATTAAATGGGCAGTAACCCGTTTTGCCGATAAAATATTTAAATACTGAATAATTTCTTCCGGATCATCGAGAAAATCGCTTATTATGATAGCGTGTGAAAAACGCGTAATGCTTGAAAAATCTGGAAATGTATTCTCTGAGTGATCATTTGTCAAAGCAAGCGCCATACGTTCTATGACATTGGATGTCATTGTGGGGGGCATTAAATTGGGGATAGCAATATGTTCGCCGCTTCGTGCAAAAAGTGTTGCTAATGCAAGGGCAAGAATGATGCTATGATCGCCCTTGGAGATTTGCGAAAAACGCGAACAATAATGCATAGAAGCACTCTGGTCAGGCCAAATCCAAATTATCTGCGCCTTTTCCCATTCGTTTTCGCGTAGGTACGTATGTTCGTCACGTGCAGAGCGGCGCCAGTCAATGCGGGTAATGGATTCTCCTTCAATGTAAGGGCGAAATTGCCAGAATTTTTCTCCGTTGCCGCGTTTACGCTGGCCATGTCTTCCCGTTATCAGCGTGTTGGCAATCCGGCGTGCTTGTAAAAGGAGATCCGGCATTTTAGCGGCATCTCTATGGAGGCTGCCAGCGAGTGACAGTGGAGTTTTTTTTAAAACTTTTTTGCCAATGGCCATTAGAGGGCGTCTTTCACAAGATTATCGATAATGTCTTTTACGGTTATATCTTCAGCACGTGCAGAAAAATTGAGTGCCATACGGTGTTGTAATACAGGTTGAGCCAATGTTGCAATATCATCAAGTGAGGGCGATAAACGCCCATGGTAAAGAGCACGGGCGCGGGCACAAAGTGAAAGTGCTTGTGAGGCTCGAGGACCAGGTCCCCAAGCAACATAGGTGTTTGCAAGAGTGTTTTCTTTATGGGGGCGTGCTGAACGGACGAGCTTTAAAATAGCTTCGACAACATTTTCGGAGATGGGCATTTTGCGGACGATTGTTTGTATTTTTTGTAGTTTCTTGGGCGATAAAATCGGCTTTGCACTTTGTTTTTTCTCTCCTGTTGTTTCTAGAATAATACGTCGTTCTGTGGTGTGATCAGGATAGTCAATATCGATTTGCATTAAAAAGCGATCCAGTTGTGCTTCGGGAAGTGGGTAGGTTCCTTCCTGTTCTAGAGGATTTTGGGTTGCTAGCACATGAAAAGGTTGTGGTAGATCATAACGGGTGCCAGCAACGGTAACATGATATTCTTGCATCGCTTGTAAAAGAGCTGATTGCGTGCGCGGAGAGGCACGATTAATTTCATCGGCCATGAGAAGTTGAGTAAAAATAGGGCCTTGAATGTAACGAAAAGAGCGTTTGCCACTTTTATCTGAGTCCATAATTTCAGAACCGATAATGTCTGATGGCATCAAGTCGGGTGTAAATTGGATACGTTTTTCATCAAGTCCTAATACTGTTCCCAATGTTTCAATAAGACGGGTCTTAGCAAGTCCTGGAACGCCAATGAGAAGGGCGTGTCCTCCAGCTAAAATGCTTGTTAAAGCATATTCAACCACATGCTTTTGACCAAAAATAGCTTTATCAACTTCTTGTTGTAAAATATCTAATTCTTTGTGTGCTGCATCAATATCATCAATGATAATTTGGGCTTCGTTATTGATAGTAGCCTTCTTGGTAGAATTGGATAATATATCGGTTTGACTCATATTTCTTCCTTAGGGCGGTTTGCCGCAAAATTGATAATTTTCTCTGTATGATAGTGAGTATTTTATGATTTGTAGCAGAAAATAATGAGAAAAGAAGTGTAATACGCTGTTTTTTTTAATATTCGTGTCCAGTTAGAGAGATCTTTTTTAACAAGTGGAGTATGGTGTGTGGAGGAATGTTGTGGGAAAATGTTGTTCTATAAGTGTATCATTTTGAGGGAATGGTGGCAATTTGTTTGAAAGGTTAAAGAGTGAGCATAATACAAAATTTCAAACATGTTGATTGGTTGCAGCATAGTCACATCCAAACACTTCTTCGTGTTTTATCTTTGGATGGTGAAGAGGCGCGCATTGTGGGCGGGGCGGTGCGTAATCAGCTGTTAGAGCAACCTATTAGTGATGTTGATATTGCTACAACCTGTCTACCACAGCAGATTATAGCGCGTGTAGAAGAGGCGGGATTTAAAGCTATTCCTACAGGTATTGCATTTGGTACAGTGACGGTGGTTGCTGAATCATGTTCTTATGAGGTTACAACTCTTCGCTCTGATATTGAAACGGATGGTCGTCATGCAAAAGTGGCATTTTGTCGTGATTGGCAAAAAGATGCTGAACGGCGGGATTTTACTATGAATGCGCTTTATTGTGATGCTGCTGGCAACCTTTATGATAGCGTGGGAGGATTAAAAGATATAGCTAGCCGAACAGTACGTTTTATCGGTCTTGCCGAGAATCGTATTCGTGAGGACTATTTGCGTATTTTGCGTTTTTTTCGTTTTTTTGCTTGGTATGGGGAAGGACGACCTGATGTACAGGGATTGAAAGCTTGCGTTTGTTTAAAAGGTGGTCTGCAAAAACTTTCGTCTGAGCGTATTTGGGCGGAAATGAAAAAACTTCTCATGGCTTCTGATCCAACACGCGCTCTTTTATGGATGCGCCAAAGCGGAATTTTGACACTCATTTTTCCTGAAACAGAAAAATGGGGCATTGATGCGATTCACTCACTGGTGAAAACAGAACAGGCTCTTGGTTGGAAAGTCGATCCGTTGTTGCGGCTAGAAAGTCTTCTTCCTCCTGATTCTGCACGTCTTCATAAAATGGCGCATCGCTTGCGTCTCTCTCATAAGGAGACAACGCGGTTAAAGGAATGGGCAGATTTGGAAATGATTAGTCAAGACTGTTCAGATGATGTTGTGCGAAAATTAATTTATTTGCATGGTCGACAGCCGGTTTTAGATCAATTATCTTTATCTCTGGCTGCAGCATATGTTGATGCTTTGAAAAGAAATGAGGCTTCGCAAAAAGCAGAAGATTATAGGAAGCTTTATCAGCTTGCTCGAAAATGGCAAATTCCGACTTTTCCTATTAGTGGAAAGGATTTGATAGAGAAAGGTTGGGCTAAAGGAGCGCTTTTGGGACAAAAGCTTAAAGAGCTAGAAGTAATATGGATTGAAAGCGGATTTTTAATAGATCGTAATGGGTTATTAGGAAAAATTAATTTATAATATTGATTTTTATAAATATGCCTTTGTTTTATTTTCTTTATACAATTTCACGGTTATTTTGTAGGTGGGTCATTTTAGAGAACTTGCTTTATAATCACTTGAATTGTTGAGAAACGATGGGGTAAAATTATATGTCCCAACTCTTATTTAACTCTACATAGTTTTTTCTGATGATTTATAAAGGTATTTTGTAGCTTATTTTAGAAGTTTCATTGAGAAGTATAAGGTTTTTATGGTCTTGTAAGATTCTAAAAAAATGTGGCGATTTTATTCTTTTGAAAACCGTTGATTATGTGGAAAGATTAGCATTTTTATCAATATATTGAATCTCTTAATAAGATTTTTGTACTTTTTTCATGAAGTTTCTCTTTTTTCATTGTAATTAATTTGACGAAGTGCTTCCCCTGTTGTTATGGCTACGCTCATTGCAAGGTTTAGAGAGCGTGCGTGGGATTGCATGGGGATTTTTAAGGTGTGATCAACTGCTTCATGGACATAATCGGGAACCCCTGCTGATTCACGACCAAAAAGTAAAACATCATTTTTTTGGTAGCATATCTGCGTGTAGCATTTTTCTGCTTTTGTGCTCAAAAGCAAAAGACGACGGTTAAAGTGTTTCATGGTGTCTATAAAATGTTGCCAGTCAATGTGTCGTTCTAGCGAGGAATATTCGAGATAATCTAGCCCTGCTCGCTTAAGGTTGCGATCCGACAGATTGAAGCCTGCTGGTTCAATAATATGCACATGCAAACCAAAACAGGCGCTAAGACGCAAAATTGTTCCCGTATTACCAGCAATATCAGGTTGAAAAAGAGCAATATGAAGTGTCATAGGCTCTGTAGTATGGGGTTTCTCTCGTATTTGTAAAGGCGTTATATGGTTTATTCCAGAAATATAATTGAGCAGCATGTTGTTTTTGTGCTGAGCTATCATTCTTCTCTATTGCAGGGAAAGTTATATACATTAAGCTTGTCCTTAGATATCCAAGAGAATAACCGGAGAAGCAAAACAATGGTCATTTATATCTGATACGGATTTGAGTAATTACAAGAATTTGCTCTCTTCCCTAGGAACTGGAACACTATGACGCAAGCACTTTAGCTTGTTGAAGAAGATGAAAATACTCCAAGGTATTGCTCATAAAGATTATGTTTAGATGCATGGAGAGAAGGAATAAGGAAATAAAGCTGCATCTGTGTGCTTCTTTCCTGCACAAACAGGAAAACGTCGCAGAATGATGTAGAATGATCATGAACACCTTTACAAAAAGAATAATGCTACTTTATCGAAAACTGAATGCTGCCTTGTAGAATTATTTTCAATAAAGTTAACCTCATCAGATGTGTCTTTTAGCTATTGGCTAAGGAATTTTCTTTGATCGGATTGCTTGTCTATACTTCAATTAACCTCTGGATAAAGGAGTTAAGGTATACAGAACCTAAAATGTTCTTTATGGTTTGGGAAGTTAAAAAGGGCAGGATTGTACAATAAGGAAGAATATGGTAAAAAAGACCTTTGATGAATGGGCTCTTTATAGATAATGAGTGAACAGACAAGGCGGGATTTCCTGTTTTTTCTAACAGGTGTGACAGGGCTTTTTGGTGTTGGCGCGGTTATGTGGCCTTTCATTCGTCAATTGCGTCCAGATGAGGCTGTTTTGGCATCTTCTTCTGTTGAGGTTGATCTTTCTGGCATTGAAGAGGGCATGTCAATAACTGTTAAGTGGCGTGGGCAGCCTGTTGTTATTCGCAATCGTACTGCAAAAGAAATTGCTGAAGCGCGAGCTACTGAATTGAGTGTTCTAAAAGATCGGCAAGCGCGTAATCCTAATCTTGAAGGGGAAAAAGAAGCGACGGATTTTGCACGCTCAGCAGGCGAGGGGCGCGAAAATTGGCTTATCCTCATTAATCTTTGTACGCATTTAGGTTGTGTAACACTTGGACAATCGGGGAGATTGGGTGGATGGTTGTGCCCGTGTCATGGGTCTGTTTATGATACAGCTGGAAGAGTGCGCTCAGGGCCAGCAAACTATAATTTAGCCATTCCACCTTATCGATTTCTTTCTGATACTTTATTAAAGATAGGATAAAGTGATGAAGGGATTTCCTCCCTATTTTCCTAAAAGTGCTCTTGGACGTTGGTTTGATAAGCGTTTACCGCTTCCCCGTTTTTTCTATAATGCGTTTATCATTTTTCCCGTTCCACGTAATCTTAATTATTTTTATACATTTGGCGGTATTTTGACTCTTATGCTTTTATCGCAGCTTTTAACGGGCATTGTCTTGGCACTGCATTATGTGCCAGATGTTCACTTGGCTTTTGAAACTGGTGAAAGATTTCGGCGTGATGGGCAGTTTGGGTGGCTTTTTCGTCCATGGCATTCTGTAGGGGCTTCATTCTTTTTTATCGCTGCTTATATCCATTTGGCACGTGGACTTTATTATGGTTCTTATAAAAATATGCGAGAAATGGTTTGGATCACGGGCATTCTCATTTATATAGTTATGATGGCAACAGCATTTTTTGGTTATGTGCTGGTTTGGGGGATGATGTCTTTTTCAGCTGCTTCAGTAATCGCTGGTCTTTTTAAAGCTATTCCTTTGGTGGGAACGTGGTTGCATGAGACGCTTCTTGGTGGTTATAGTGTGGCACAACCAACGCTTAATCGTTTTTATGTGTTCCATTATTTACTGTCATTTCTTTTGCTTTTTCTTGTGGGGCTTCATATTTGGGCACTTCACCAAGTTGGGCAAGGCAATCCAACCGGCCTTGTGATACAATCAGAGAAGGAAATTGTACCTTTTTCGCCTTATGCGCTTATTAAAGATATTTTTGCCATTACTATTTTTCTCATCTTTTTTTCTTGGTTTTTGTTTTATATGCCCGATTATATGGGGCAGGCTGAAAATTATAGCGTTGCCGATCCTTTAAAGGCACCTCTTCGTGTGGTGCCGGAATGGTATTTTTTGCCTTTTTATGCTATGCTCCGCGCTATAACTTTTGACATTGGTATTCTTTCATCTACTTTTTTAGGCGCTATTGTATTAGCGGGTTCGGTTTTTGTTTTGATTTTTGTTCCATGGCTAGACCGCTCCACAATATGCTCCGCAAGATATCGCCCCATTTATAAAATTTTCTTTTGGGCATTGATTTTTGATGTTGTTTTTCTTGGTTGGCTTGGGTCAAGAGAAATTAATCATGGCATTCTTTTATGGACACAATTAGCTACGGCTTATTATTTTATATTCTTTTTGCTTGTTTTGCCGATCCTACCTCTTTTTGAAAAGGCTAGTCCTCTTCCTTCTTCAATTACTGAAGAGATGAAACAGAAAAAAAACAGACTATGGTAAAAGCTTTTATTGGACTGATTATTATATCATTGATAAGCTTTTCTTTTCAGAGTTTTGCAAGCAATGTTTCTGATAAAGAAAAGGTGTTTGTTTCGCATGTTCCTAAAAAACAGGAATGGAGCTTTTCAGGGCCATTTGGGGGGTATGATAAGGCGCAATTGCGGCGTGGATTGAAGATTTATAAACAAGTTTGTTCTAGTTGTCATGGGTTAAAATATGTGGCTTTTCGTGATTTGAAGGCTCTTGGCTATGATCAGGAAAAGATTAAGGCTTTTGCAAGGCAATATGAAGTGAGCGATGGTCCTAATAGGGAAGGAAAATTTTTTAAACGCGCTGGTGTTGCAACGGATACTTTCCCTTCTCCCTTTGCTAATGAAGAAGAGGCAAGATTTATTTACAAGGGTGCTTATCCTCCAGATTTGTCCCTGATGGCACGTGCGCGTACGCGTACCATGCCTTTGCCTATTTCTGACATATTAACTTATTATAATACTGCTGGGCCAGATTATATTACAGCTCTTTTAACAGGATATCAGAAGGCACCAGAAGATATGAAAATTACTGATGGTTATTGGTATAATCCTTATTTCATTGCAGGTAATAGTTTAGCTATGGCACCTCCTTTGAGTGATGGTCTTGTTTCGTATAAGGATGGAACTCCAGAAACGGTTGAACAATATGCACGCGATGTTTCTGCTTTTTTGATGTGGGCCGCTGATCCCCACATGGAAATTCGTAAGAAAACCGGATTTCGTGTTATTTTATTTCTCATCATTTTTGCGGGGCTTGTTTATGTTTTAAAAATTTGGATTTGGAATAGTTTAGAGAACGAATTTGAAAAAGAGATGAAAGACTGAAGAGAAAAAAGGCCGGCATTATTGGTCTTAAAACAGTAGAGGGAACAAATTTGATTACAATGCATTGAGGCTTTGTAAAGTAAAATGGAGATGTTAAAATGAAAAAAATTGTGTCTACTGCTCTTCTGTCAGTTTTGATGGCTTCTAATGCTTATGCTCAGTCTTTTGTGGTGCCTTCTGAGCCGGAGACGATTTCCTCGACCGGTATTGTACATGTAGGGTCAGATATGTCTGCACGTTATGTTACACCTTTGGCAACAGATTTTGTTGCTTCAAGCCTTATTGGTGCTAACGTATACAATCTAGAAAACGAAAATATTGGGGAAGTGAAAGATCTTATTCTGCGTGAAAATAGTATCGCAGGGATTGTTATTACGACTGGTGGTTTTCTTGGTATAGGAGAAAGTTATGTGGTCGTTTCTCCAGAAACAATTCAGATGACAAATGATTATGGCAAGTGGAAGCTTATTACGAATGCGACAAAGGATTCTTTGAAGGAAGCTCCAACATTTAAATATGAAGGTCGTTGGGAACGCTAATTTTACGTTTTCGTTCTCTATGAATAGAATAGGCGCTGTCATAGTATATGATGGCGCTGTTTTTGTTTAAGAAAATCTCGCGAAGGTCTTAAAACAATTTTAAGTAAGAAGAAGCCATTTTATTTTTTCTTGATATTGATTCTTTAAAAGTAAAATCAGTGCATTCATTCAGTACGATGGAATTTTATGGTTATCGTTTTCTAGCGCGTTTTTTACAGTTAGCGCCTTTTCGTAGAGGAGATGCGTAGTATTATCTGATCCAGCTAAAAAGTACTTTGAGTTTTAAAACTTTTGTTCTTGAATTTAACAGCATGTATCATTGCTCATTTTCTTAATCTATGTACTGATTTTTTAATATTTTTTTTGGTTGCACATCTCATAAAACGTATGTCTGTAGTTGTTTGTTTGGTTAGTATTTTGCCACTTTCAGTATAAATCAACTTTTTATTTTCAATGAGTCCAATTTCAAGCTTTGTGGTTGGTTTAGGCAAAATGGAAAGAAAAAATCTGTTTGGAGTTTATTTTTCTTCATCTTTAGAAGATAATAAATGCTACTATTTTTTTACGTTTTTTCAATCCGTAGCAACGGTGTTCGCTGTGTTGCAAGGTAAGGAAGGGTTGGTATTTGAAGGTGAGGGTGTTTTGTTTAAGCACCAAGCGGCGATGGCCAAATTTGGCTCCTCTTGCGGCAATGATGAAAAGAATACCAATCCTCAAACATGTTTATGCGTTTCTAGAGGTGTAAAGGTCTTTCAAGAGAGTGCATTAGGTATTGTGTTTAAACAACATGATATCGCCATCTTGTACGGTGTATTCTTTACCTTCATCACGTGCTTTGCCTGCTTCTTTTGCACCGTTTTCTCCTCCTAAAGCAATATAATCCTCATAGCTGATGGTTTGGGCACGAATGAAGCCTCGTTCAAAATCTGAGTGAATAACACCAGCTGCCTGAGGTGCTTTCGTGCCACGCGTAATTGTCCACGCTCGTGTTTCCTTAGGTCCACAGGTGAAATAAGTAATGAGGTCAAGCAAATGGTAGCCAGCGCGAATGAGGCGATTCAGACTCGGTTCAAAGAGCTCCAAGGCATGAAGATATTCTGTGGCTTCTGCGTCACTAAGTTGCGTGATTTCAGCTTCGATGGAAGCAGAAATGATAATGCTTTGAGCGTTTTGCTCTGTTGCCATTTTTTCAACCGTTTGAGTAAAGCTATTTCCATGAGCGGCGTCATTTTCACTTACATTGCACACATAAAGTACAGGCTTGGAAGTTAAAAGATTTAGACTATCAAGGATGCGGCGTTCATCAGAAGAGATATCTTTGAGTAATAACCGGACAGGGCTCCCTTTTTGTAGTAAATCTAGCGCTGCTTTCATCATGGGAAGAATTGTTAGAGCTTCTTTATCTTTTCCGGTCGCACGTTTACGGATTTGTATGATACGTCGCTCAAGACTTTCAAGATCCGCAAGCATGAGTTCTGTTTCAACAGTTGTGGCATCAGAAACAGGGTCAATGCGTCCTTCTACGTGGGTAATATCTTCATCTTGAAAACAACGTAAAACGTGGATAATAGCATCAACTTCGCGGATATTTGCTAAAAATTTATTGCCTAAACCTTCACCTTTTGACGCACCACGGACGAGTCCGGCAATATCAACAAAGCTGATGCGTGTTGGAATGATTTCTTTTGAACCGGCGATCGATGCAATTTTTTCCATTCGCAAATCCGGAACGGCAACTTCCCCCGTATTGGGCTCGATTGTACAAAAAGGATAATTGGCAGCTTGGGCTGTCGCTGTTTTTGTTAATGCATTAAAAAGAGTTGATTTACCGACATTAGGTAGACCAACGATACCGCACTTAAACCCCATGAACGCCTTCTTCTCTGTTGTGATTGTTTCGTTAAGATAAAGTTTTTCGGCATTTCTATAGCATATTTTGAGAAGAGTCATAGTCTTCTGTTGCTGTCGGTGGGAAAAAAAGCTATGTTGAGAAAAATTTTTGCCTTTTTATTGCCATATTGTGAAAACCTTTGTCTTAATTATAAGAGAATCTCAAATTAACGTTAACAATGCGCTAAGTTTTTCATAGTATGCAGATCTGTATAAAGAATTAATCGGAGAAAATGTAAGAGTGTTGTCTTGTCGTGCTTTTTTAATTGCCATACCTCTGGCTTTGGTTGGGTGTGCTACGCGTCATTCGGATATGTCACTTGTTTCTTCTCAACAAGTTCAATACATACCGGCAGAAATACAGGCTTTATATGCACCTGTAACAAATGAGCCTTATTTATTACCTGCTATTGATCTTTCAACTATTAATCCAAAATTTTGGCGCCAAAAAGTGCTGTATTATACATCTTATCCACCTGGAACACTGGTTATAGATACGCAGGAATGTTTTCTTTACCTAATTGGTGAAAATGGAGAAGCTTTGCGTTATGGTATTGGTGTTGGTAAGGAAGGGTTGGCATTTGAAGGTGAGGGGGTTGTCCAGCGCAAGCGCCGATGGCCAAAGTGGGCTCCTACTGCGGCAATGATGGCTCGAGAACCAGAACGTTATGGTCATTTGGGGCAAGGAATGCCACCTGGGCCCGATAATCCATTAGGGGCACGGGCGCTTTATCTTTTCAAAAATGGGCAGGATACGCTCTTCCGTATTCATGGTTCACATGAGTCGTGGTCAATTGGCCGTGCTATTTCAAGTGGGTGTATTCGTTTGCTTAATCAAGATATCATTGATCTTTATGATCGTGTTCCCACTGGCGCACGCGTAGTCGTGTTACAAAACGGTGAGCATCGTAGACATAGTGTGTTAAGTCAACAATCAAATGTTTATGATCCATTACAGTCAACGATCACTCCAAGTGAATTTTTTTAATTCCAAGGATTACAGGTCTTATAGGTGTCCTTGGGTTTGCTGCTCAATGATCTTCTTCTCAAAAGAGAGAGTAATCATTTATAAGAATGGCACAAAGCAATGCTGATTTGTTTTGTGAGATTGTGAAACGGACTGTTATCGCAAGTCTTTGTTTTTCATTGCTTGTGAGATTTCGTTCATAAAGAGGGAGCCGTCACCCTTGATGAGGAGAGCAATGTTTTTTGCTATTGCCTCTAAGAGGGGCGGTAAGCATTCTTGGTCAGATTTCGTAAAGTTTCCTAGAACATGCTGATGCACAAGTTCTTTGGAACCAGGATGTCCAATTCCTAAGCGTATACGATAGTAATTAGTGCCACAATGGGCATCAATAGACTTTATACCGTTATGTCCGTTACTTCCCCCACCAATTTTTATACGCACTTTTCCAAGTGGTAAATCTAATTCATCATAAATGATAATAAGATTTTTCAAATCCAGTTTATAAAACCGTAAAGCTTCCCCAATGGCTTGGCCAGAGAGATTCATGAAAGTCTGGGGTTTTATAAGAAGAGTTTTTTCCCCATTAATGAGGCCATTGGAGATTTCGGCTTGAAATTTTTTTGACCATGGAGAAAAAGAGAAGAACTGGTAAATGGCGTCAACAGCCATGAAACCGATATTATGGCGGTTATTTTGGTATTGTGAACCAGGATTGCCAAGACCAGCAATAAGCCACATATGCACGCTTTCAGTAAAGTGTGAGAGGTTTAAAAATTTTAATGAAGGCGGGAAAATTCCCGCCTGCTAAAATTTATCAAGTTTTTTCGTTATCTTCGTCATTCTCTTGTTCGGAAGTTTCATCACTGATATCCATGCCAGCAGGGGCAGCAATGGTTGCAATGGTAAAGTCCCGATCTTGAATAACTGGGGTGACACCTTCGGGCAATTGTACTGCCGAAATATGGATAGAATCACCAATAGAGTAGCTGGAGAGATCAATCTCAATCGCTTCAGGGATAGAATTTGCTGGAGCAGTACATTCAATTTCGTGGCGAACAATATTGAGGACACCTCCTTTTTTAAGTCCGGGAGCTGTATCTTCATTGAGGAAGTGTACAGGAATATTCACTTCCACAACAGATTTCGCTGAAATACGGAGGAAATCTACATGTAAGGGAAAGTCACGCACGGGATCAAGTTGGTAATCTTTTGGCAAGACCGTAATTTTTTGCTTGCCAATTGCAATAGTCGCAACGGTGGTACGGAAGCCACCAGCGTGAATTTTGTAGAAAATTTCTTTATAGGGAACTGTGATTGCCAAAGGTGGCTGTTTTTCACCATAAATGACAGCAGGAATAAGACCGTTGCGGCGAAGTTCACGGGAGGACCCCTTACCAACCCGTTCGCGTATTTCGGCCTTAAGTGTGTAGCTTTTGCTCATAATTTAAGTCCTTTATATGATTGGAGATTCATCAAAAACTAACAACAGTTTTTGCATGAATATGAAGATATGCGCTATCAAGCAGCGATTGCTCCATTCTGCGTTGCCTCCAAGGGTGTCTACGCAGAAGCTCTTCTATAATTCAAACCATTCACAGATGCAAGAGTTGTGGGAAAAATCGATGATTTCTATCGTTGGATAAGAGGAAATGTTACAAGCATGGTTTAGATGAAGAATAAATATGAGCCGATACAAAATCAAATACTGGAGATGTTATGAAGATTGAGATCGCCTTGGGTGAGATGGCAGAATGTAGTGCTTTACGTAAGGCTGCCCCCGCATTCATTGATCTTGAAGAATTATTGGCGACGCGTCTTCTTGTGCAAGGCAATTCTGGTTCAGGAAAATCACATCTTCTTCGCCGTCTTCTTGAACAAAGTGCTTCATGGGTACAGCATTGTGTGATTGATCCAGAAGGTGATTTTATAACTTTGGCAGATAAATTTGGCCATGTTATTGTTGAGGCTCAACGGAGCGAACTAGAACTGACGCGCATTGCTCATAGAATTCGCCAACATCGTGTTTCGGTGGTGTTCAATCTTGAAGGTTTGGATACCGAACAACAGATGCGCGCTGTGGGTGCTTTTCTTGGTGCATTGTTTGATGTGGAACGGGATTATTGGTATCCCATGCTTGTTGTAGTTGATGAAGCACAATTGTTTGCTCCAGCTGCGGCAGGAGAAGTTTCTGATGAAGCGCGTAAAATTTCACTGAGTGCTATGACTAATCTTATGTGTCGAGGGCGAAAACGTGGTCTTGCCGGTGTCATTGCGACACAGCGTTTGGCTAAGCTTGCTAAAAACGTAGCTGCTGAAGCTTCAAATTTTTTAATAGGGCGGACTTTTTTAGATATTGATATGGTACGCGCTGCCGATCTTTTGGGAATGGAACGTCGCCAAGCGGAAATGTTTAGAGATCTTGAGCGCGGACATTTTATAGCTTTAGGACCCGCTTTATCAAGGCGTCCCTTACCAATTATCATTGGTTCTGTCGAAACATTGGCACGTTCTTCTAGTCCAAAATTAATGCCACTTCCAACAGAGCGGGCTGATGTGAAAGAACTCGTTTTTACTGCTTCACCGGAGGAAATTTTAATTCCATGCAAGCACTCTCGAGAACCTGTGCGAGAAAAGTCTATTCATGAGATGTTAGAGGAGGCTGTGCAGAAAAAACAAGAAGTGTTGGAAGAAGAACCAAGCTTATTTCCTGAACTTTCTGCTGTTGATCGTGATATCCAAGTAGAACGTGTTATTCGGGAAATTCTTGATGACCCTGAGGCTTTGTATCGTTCAACAGCGGTACTTTATCAAGATTTCTTGGTTCGTTGTCGTATTCATGGTCACTCAGGAAATTTTTTAAATCTTTCGCAATTTCGACGTAAATTAGCTATTGCTCAAGCTTGTGTTGATGAAGAAACCGCTGTGAGTGAAAATTGGGAACGCATTTTGCATCTCTCGGAAAGTTTGGAAGATGATGTACAAGGTGTTTTTTTGCATGTGGCACAGGCTGCATTAGCGGGAAAACCGTGCCCATCCGATGCATTTCTGGCACGTCTTTATGGAACCCATTCCTTAAGTCGTGCACGCCGGCTTTTAACCTATTTTGAAGAGCGCGGACTCATTGTCATCCATACCCATTTTAACGGTCAACGCATCATAGCTTTCCCCGATCTTGGGATAGAAACAGCACCAGGAGATCCCAAGGAACCAGTTTAACCGAATAAACTCGAGACAGATTGTTCTGCCGCTGTTCTTGCAATTGCTTCTCCAATAAGATCGGCAATTGGTAAAACACGAATATTATGTGCCTTCTCAATTGCTTCTGTTGGCATAATCGAATCCGTAATTACTAATTCTTTCATTTCTGAATTGGTAATGCGTTCAATAGCGTTTCCAGAAAGCACACCATGTGTGATATAAGCAGTGACGCTCTTAGCACCGTGTTTAAGGAGAGCACTTGCTGCATTGCAGAGCGTTCCACCTGAATCAACGATATCATCGAGCAAAAGACAATCTTTTCCGGATACATCTCCAATGATATTCATCACTTCTGATTCACCCGGACGTTCGCGACGCTTATCAACAATAGCAAGCAAACTGTTTAAGCGTTTGGCGAGAGAGCGTGCACGTACGACACCACCAACATCAGGTGAAACAACAATGACGTTTTCAAGGGAATAATGCATCTTAACATCGCGAGAAATGACGGGAACGGCATAGAGATTATCTGTAGGAATATCAAAAAAACCTTGGATTTGTCCTGCATGAAGATCCAAAGTTAGAACGCGATGAGCTCCTGATTCAGTAATCAGGTTAGCAACAAGTTTTGCGGAAATGGGGGTACGCGGTCCGGGTTTACGGTCTTGGCGAGCGTAACCAAAATAGGGTATAACGGCTGTGATACGACGCGCCGAAGAACGGCGAAGCGCATCAATCATGATGAGCAATTCCATTAAGTGATCGTTGGCTGGATAAGATGAGGATTGCAAAACAAACACGTCTTGTCCACGCACATTTTCATGTAATTCTACGAAAATTTCTTGATCTGCGAAACGTTTTACAGTTGCTTTGCCTAAGGGAATATTTAGATAATTTGCGACATCTTCAGCGAGGCGTGGATTAGAATTGCCGCAGAAAAGTTTCATGATAAATCCTCTGAGTAAACACGATGGAATGTGATATGGTTTTTAACTTCTTGTTACCAGATTGCAAGGAAACAATTACAGAAGCATTACAATTTTATTCATCATTGTTAAAGAAGGTATGCGTTTTGTTTTTTCTTTTTCCAAAATTTTGTTACTTTTAGAGCAAAGTTTTTTCTCTATGAGGATACATATCGATTAAGATTTTTGGTTATCACTTTAAAAAATACCTTCCATATGCGTAATGTCTCGTGTTTAAGACAAATGAAGGGGCGTAAGGGGTATTTTGCCCCAATCATTACAACCAAACATTGAAAATGATCATAGCCAAAGCTCTCATATTTTGTGAGCTCGTAGCTTATTTCGTGGAAAAAGCAAAGTACAATGGGATTTATTTTTTCATTTAGGTAAAAAGTTTAGTTTCGCAGTTTTGGTATTGTTCTAAAGCCTCAAAAGAGAACTCTTCTTTCGTTTTTCAGCATAATAGCAGAAATTTGCCGTCCATAATCGGGTTCGTTGCGGTGTGTTGCACGGCGATAGGAGAAAAAGCGCTGTTCATCTTTGTAGGTGCAAAGCTTGAGACAAGAAGCATTAAGGCCTGCATCTGTGAGTTGATTTATAATGAAAGCCCATAGATTAAAGTGAAAGTGATCTGCTTTATCTGTTTTTAGAAAATATTTTTGGTATTTACTATGGCAATCAATAAATTGGTCGTAAAATTCACCTGTTACTTCATAGTGGCAAGGACCAATACAAGGTCCAAGAACCGCTGTTATTGATTGTCGTTTAGCCCCTTGTTTTTCCATAACAGAAATTGTTTTTTCCACAATTCCATTTAAGCTTCCTCGCCAGCCAGCATGTGCTGCGGCGATGACACCTGCTTGTGGATCAGCAAACAAAACTGGTCCACAGTCTGCCGTAAGAATGCCAATTACGAGTCCTTTTGTCGTTGTAACAAGGGCATCAGCTTGAGGAGGGGAGCCGATAAAAGCTTGATTAACTACGACAACTTCACAGGAGTGTACTTGATTGACAGTGACTAAGTTTTGTACTTCAACATCAAAATAATTGGCAATCAAAATACGGTTTTGTGCAATATATTCAGGGTAATCATTCGCGCTTTGGCCGACATTAAGGTTTTTTGAAATACCGCTTTGACGTGTAAAAAAACCATGTTTTATCCCATGCGTGTGTAAAGCAGAAAGATCTTTTGCAAGGATGGGATCAGGGACAGGATTCATAAAAGTTCCTTAAATATTATTTTCAAAGTGAAAATGGTATGTGAGATGCGCGTTTTGTCAATAAATATATTGTTGGTAATCAAAATCTAGGGGGCAAAGGTATATTTTTATCACTCACATGTACCAAAATAAATAAAAATTAAATCAATAAGTTATTATAAAAGTAAGGGATTTGGTGGTTATTGATTCTATTACGTTTTTTTGCCTCTATCCCTAACTTTTTTGGAGCTTTTT